>NZ_JBEZFT010000015.1:0-107250 GCF_040649595.1 Kribbella sp. NPDC048915
TCCGCGTCCAGCACGTCACGCCGGAGGCGGGCGAGTCGTACACCTGGCACACCGGTGCCTACCCGGCGCTGGTCGTCGACCTGGACCAGAGCAGCACGCCGGGGTGGTGGTTCGGGACTGTCGGTGGGGCGGCATAGGCTGTGGCGGTCCACCTGAATCTCGCCCTGGGAGGTCTGCGTCGATATGGCGTCCAGCGACAGTTTTGTGCATCTCCACGTGCACACGGAGTACTCCATGCTGGACGGCGCCGCGCGGATCGACGAGTTGTTCAAAACCGCCCAGGAGATGGGTATGCCCGCGGTCGCGACCACGGACCACGGGTACGTGTTCGGCGCGTACGAGTTCTGGAAGACCGCGAAGAGGTACGACGTCAAGCCGATCATCGGCGTCGAGGCGTACCTGACGCCGCACACGCACCGCAGCGAGCGCAAGCGGGTCAAGTGGGGCGATGCGAACTCGGGGCGCGACGACGTCTCCGGCTCGGGTGCGTACACCCATATGACGCTGCTGGCGAAGAACACCTCCGGCATGCACAACCTGTTCAAGATGAGCTCGCTGGCGTCGCTCGAGGGCTATTACTTCAAGCCCCGGATGGACCGCGAGCTGCTGAACACCTACGGCCAGGGCCTGATCGCGACCACCGGCTGCCCGTCCGGCGAGGTGCAGACCCGGCTCCGCCTCGGGCAGTACAAAGAGGCCGTCGAGGCCGCCGCGGAGTTCCGCGACATCTTCGGCCGGGAGAACTTCTACTGCGAGCTGATGGACCACGGGCTCGGCATCGAGCGCGACATCCAGAAGGACCTGCTCCGGCTGGCGAAGGACCTCGGCCTGCCACTGGTCGCGACCAATGACCTGCACTACACCAAGCCCGAGGACGCCGCCGCGCACGCCGCGCTGCTGTGCGTCCAGTCCGGCTCGACGCTGTCCGACCCGAACCGGTTCAAGTTCGACGCGAACGAGTTCTACCTGAAGACCGCCGCCGAGATGCGCGAGGTCTGGAAGGAGCTCCCGGAGGCGTGTGACAACACGCTGCTGATCGCCGAGCAGTGCGACGTCAGCTTCACCGAGGGCGAGGGCCGGTTCATGCCGCGCTTCCCCTGTCCGGAGGGTCACAACGAGGAGTCCTGGTTCATCTCCGAGGTGGAGACCGGGCTGCACTACCGCTACCCGAACGGCATCCCGGACGAGGTCCGCAAGCAGGCGGAGTACGAGATCGAGGTGATCGTCTCGAAGGGGTACGCCGGGTACTTCCTGGTCGTCGCGGACTTCATCAACTGGGCGAAGAAGAACGGCATCCGGGTCGGCCCGGGCCGTGGTTCCGGTGCGGGCTCGATGTGCGCGTACGCGATGAAGATCACCGACCTGGACCCGCTCCAGCACGGTCTGATCTTCGAGCGGTTCCTGAACCCGGAGCGGATGTCGATGCCGGACTTCGACGTCGACTTCGACGACCGCCGCCGCCCGGAGGTGATCCGCTACGTCACCGAGAAGTACGGCGACGACCGGGTCGCGATGATCGTCACGTACGGCACGATCAAGGCCAAGCAGGCGATCAAGGACGCCGGCCGGGTGCTGGACTACCCGTTCGCGATGGGCGACCGGATCACCAAGGCGATGCCGCCGTCGGTGATGGGCAAGGACATCCCGCTGTCTGGCATCTTCGACCCGAGCCACAAGCGGTACTCCGAGGCCACCGAGTTCCGCTCGCTGTACGAGGCCGACGCCGACGTCCGCAAGATCGTCGACACCGCCCGCGGCCTGGAGAACCTGAAGCGTCAGTGGGGTGTGCACGCGGCCGGCGTGATCATGTCGAGCGAGCCGCTGATCGAGCTGATCCCGATCATGCGCCGCGAGCAGGACGGCCAGATCATCACCCAGTTCGACTACCCGAGCTGCGAGACGCTCGGCCTGGTCAAGATGGACTTCCTGGGTCTGCGCAACCTGACGATCATGGACGATGCGGTCAAGAACGTCGAGGCCAGCCGCGGCATCAAGCTCGACCTGGACGAGCTCGCCAAGACCCTCGACGACAAGCCGACGTACGACCTGCTCGCCCGCGGTGACACGCTCGGCGTGTTCCAGTTCGACGGCGGCCCGATGCGGGCGCTGCTGCGGCTGATGCGGCCGGACAACTTCGAGGACATCTCCGCGGTCGGCGCGCTGTACCGGCCCGGCCCGATGGGTGCGAACAGCCACACCAACTACGCCCTCCGCAAGAACGGGCAGCAGGAGGTCACCTACCTGCATCCCGAGCTCGCCGAGGCCCTCGAGCCGATCCTGGGGACGACATACGGCCTGATCGTCTACCAGGAGCAGGTCATGGCGATCGCCCAGCAGCTCGCGGGCTACACGCTCGGCAAAGCGGATCTGCTCCGCCGCGCGATGGGCAAGAAGAAGCGCGAGGTGCTGGACGCCGAGTACGTCGGCTTCTCCGAGGGCATGAAGGCGAACGGCTTCTCCGAGGAGTCGATCAAGGCGCTCTGGGACGTCCTGGTCCCGTTCTCCGACTACGCGTTCAACAAGGCGCACTCAGCGGCGTACGGCCTGGTCTCGTACTGGACGGCGTACCTGAAGGCGAACTACCCGGCGGAGTACATGGCCGCCGTCCTGACGTCCGTGAAGGACGACAAGGACAAGATGGCCATCTACCTGAACGAGTGCCGCCGGATGGGCATCAAGGTGCTGCCGCCGGACGTCAACGAGTCCGACTCGAACTTCACCCCGGTCGGGACCGACATCCGGTTCGGGCTGTCCGCGATCCGCAACGTCGGCGTCAACGTGGTGGCCGAGATCGTCGCGGCCCGCGAGGAGAAGGGCCGGTTCACCGACTTCGTCGACTTCATCGACAAGGTACCGCTGCCGGTCTGCAACAAGCGCGTGATCGAGTCGCTGGCCAAGGCCGGTTCGTTCGACTCGATGGGGCACGCGCGGCGCGCGGTCGTCGCGGTGCACGAGCAGGCCGTCGACGAGGCCATCGACCTGAAGCGGAACGAAGCGCACGGCCAGTTCGACCTGTTCTCGATGGGCGACGACGACGCTGACGAGGGCGAGGGCAACAGCCGGCTCACGGTCACCGTTCCCGAGATCGAGGAGTGGGACAAGGCCACCAAGCTCGCGCACGAGCGCGACATGCTGGGGCTGTACGTGTCCGACCACCCGCTGTTCGGGGTCGAGCACGTGCTCACCAACAACACCGATTGCACGATCGGGCAGTTGCTCGCCGACGAGGACCGTCCGGACGGCAGCCGGGTGACGATCGGCGGCCTGGTCACCGCGGTCCAGCGCAAGGTGAACAAGCGCGGCGACATCTATGCGATCGTCACCATCGAGGACCTCGAAGGTTCGATCGAGGTGATGATGTTCTCCTCGGCGTACCAGTTGCACGCGCACCTGCTCACCAACGACGCGATCATCCTGATGAAGGGCCGGGTCCGCCGCCGCGAGGACCGGCTCGAACTGAGCGGCGACGAGGTCGTCGTACCGGACCTGAACGAGGGCCCGAGCGGACCGGTCGTGATCACGATGGCCGTCAACCGGTGTACGCCTCCCGTCGTCGAGCAGCTCCGCGACGTCCTGAAGTCACACCCTGGGATGACCGAGGTGCAGCTGCGGCTGCAGGCCCGTCAGAAGACCACGGTCATGCGCATCGGCGACCGGTTCCGGGTGACGCCGACGTCTGCGCTGATGGCCGACCTCAAGGCGCTGCTCGGCCCGTCCTGCCTGGCGAGCTGACTTTCCCGTGGCGACCGCGGCAGGTAGTACGTCGCGGGCGGGGTGGTGGGGGTGTTTCACCGGGGATGGGACACACTGTCCGAGTGAGTCAACCGGAGTCACCCCAGTCGTCGCCACAGCCGACGTCGCCGCAGCCAGTTCCCTCCCCGCAGCCGGCACCCTCGCCTCGTCCGGATTTCGGGTCGTCGCACGACCCGGGGCAGGTGTGGGGTTCGGTGGAGGCGGGTTCGGCTTATGGCGCTCCGGCGGCGGGGGTGCCGTTCGGGGCCGCGGTGGTGGATGAGCCGCCGATGCCTTGGGCCAAGGCGGTTGTGGTGACTGTGGTCGGGTTCTTGGTGGCGGGGGTTGTCGGCGGGTGGGCGTGGCAACAGTTCTCGCCATTGGCGCAATACACGGTTGACGACCGGGGTGGTGCGCTCGGCGAGGAGCAGATGACGCGGATCTTCGGGCCGGACGGGACATTCACCGCGATCGGGTTCGTGGTTGCGTTGGTGCTCGGCGGGGCCTTGTTCTGGTGGCTGCGCAACTACGGTCCGTGGTCGGTTGCGATTGTCACGCTCGGCGCGTGCCTCGGCTCGGGGGTGTGTTGGGGTGTCGGCATGCTGCTCGGGCACGACCCGCTCGAGCCGCGGTTGCGCGGTGCGTCGCCGGGCGACCTGGTCGCCGCGCCGCTGGAATTGCACACCTGGACGCCGTTGGTGGCGTGGTTGATCGGCGCGGCGCTGGCCTGCGCGGTGATCGCAGCCGCGACCTGGCGCGCCGAGCCGGTTGCAACCACTTCGAAACCTGCTGCGTCCGATTCTGGACCGCCGGTCCACTAGCCTTCTTGGTTCCGGTGGCGAGGCCATCGGAGCCAGTGAGGGAGCATATGTCCGACCAGAACCAACCGCCGAGGCACCCGGGTGCCGGCGGTCAGCAGCCGCAGTACGGTCCGCCGCAGGGCCAGCACCTCTGGCCCCAGCAGGGCCAGCCGCAAGGCCCGCAGGGTCCGCAGCCCGGTCAACCCGGTGGCGCACCGGGGTACCCGCAAGGCCAGCAGCAGGGCCCGCAGCACGGCCAGCAGTACGGCGGCCCGCACCAGGGCGGACCTCAGCACGGTGGGCCTCAGCAGGGCGGCCCGCAGTACGGCCAGCCCGGCGCCGCGCAGTACGGCGGCCCTCAGACACCTCAGTCACCCCAGGCGCCCCAGCAGGGCGCTCCGCAGGGCAGCCAGTACGGCCCGCCAGGCCAGCAGTACGGCCAGGGGCAGTACGGCGGTCCGCAGGGACAGGCGTCGTACGAGCAGCTGCACGTCGGCGGTCAGCCTCCGCAGGGCCCCGGGTACGGCGGTGCGCAGCAGTGGCAGCCGGAGCCGAAGAAGGGTCGCGGCAAGCTGATCCCGATCATCGCCGCGGTGGCGATGGTGCTGGTGGTCGCGGGCGGCGGAATCTTTGCCTACGGCAAGCTCGGCGGCGGCGGTGAGCAGCCGGCCGACGTGCTGCCGGGGACCGCGGTCGGTTACGCCCGGGTGGACCTCAACCCGTCGGCCGGTCAGAAGGTCGCGGCGGTCCGGTTCATGATGAAGTTCCCGGCGGTCAAGGAGAACCTCGGCCTGACCGGCGAGAACGACGACCTGCGGCAGAAGCTCTTCGAGCAGATCAAGAAGTCTTCCGGTGACGACCTGGCCGACGTCGACTTCGACAAGGACGTCAAGCCGTGGCTGGGCGACCGTGCCGGGTTCGCCGCGCTCCCGCCGGCCGAGGGCAAGGACGAGCCGGTCCCGGTGCTGGCGATCCAGGTCAAGGACGAGGACGCCGCCACCAAGGGCATGGACAAGCTGCTCGCGAACGAGAAGGACAAGCCCGGCCGCGCGTTCAGCAACGGATACATGATCCTCGGCGAGGACCAGCAGATCGTGGACAACGCCGTCGCGACGGCGAAGAACAACCCGCTGAGCAAGAACGCGAAGTTCGCCGCCGACATGGACAAGCTCGGTGAGCAGGGCTTCATCTCGGGCTGGGTGGACGGCAAGGCGCTGGCCTCGATCACCGACAAGGTCGACTCGGGCCAGATCGCCCGCCTCGGCGACGCGACCGGTGCGGTCGCGCTGCGGTTCGACGCGTCGTACGTCGAGCTGAAGGGTGTCGGCCACGGCGACCAGAGCGTGAAGGTGGGCGCCGCGGACGCCGCCGACGTGGTCACCAAGCTGCCGGAGACGACCGCGGCTGCGATCGCGATCTCGGGTGGCGAGACTCTCGTCGACACCATCTGGGCACAGGTCCAGAAGGCGGGCGGTGAGAACTTCCAGCAGATGGTCGGTGAGCTCGCCGACGCGACCGGCCTGAAGCTGCCGGAGGACCTGAAGACCCTGGTCGGCAAGAACCTGTCGGTCTCGATCGACAAGGACATGGCGTCCGGTCCGAAGATCGCCGCACGGATGGAGACCGACCCGGCCAAGGCCGAGCAGGTCGTGCAGAAGGTGAAGACGCTGCTGCGGGAGCGCGAGGATGCGAACATCCCGCTGGAGACGGCGAAGGACGGCGACACGCTCGTGGTCTCGACCACACAGGAGTACGCCGAGCAGGTGCTGAAGGACGGCACCCTCGGTGCGACCGAGAACTTCAAGCAGGCGCTGCCCGACACCAAGGGTGCGGTGATGATCGGGTACGTCGACTTCGAGGGGCTCAGCGCGCTGAGCAGCCGCTTCAAGGACGAGAACGTCGCGGCCCTGCGCTCCGCCGGAATCGTCACCCGCTCCACCGGCGACGGCGAGGCCGAGGTCACGGTCCGGGTCGTCGCGAAGTAACCCGCTCGAGGAAGCCCCGGACGACACGCACGTAGTCGTCCGGGGCTTCGCTGTGGATCCGGAACCTACGGCCTGCGGAATTCGCAGGCCGGTGATGTCGAGATCTCCGGAGCGGTTTCTACCTCCTGGTGAGAGCACATCATTGGGAGGTAGTCATGCCGTACTTCACCGACATCCGTACCGTCGCCGTCCCCGTGACGGATCAGGATCGCGCCGTCGCGTTCTACACCAAGACGTTGGGTTTCGAGCTGCTGCTGGACGCGCCGCTGCCGCAGATCGGTGGTCGGTGGATCGTCGTGGCCCCGCCCGGCGCCGGCACCGATCTCGCGCTCACGCAGGCGGTGACGTGCGGGGTCGACAGCGGCGTTCGGCTCGTCACTCCGGACGCCGCCGCGGCGCACGCCCACCTCACGCAGCAGGGGGTCGACACGGACGACCTGCTCGAATGGCCCGGGGTGCCGCCGATGTTCTCGTTCCGCGATCAGGACGCCAACATCGTCTACGCCGTCCAGGAGTGAGTCACACCAGGACGTAGCCGCCGTCCACGGTGACGATCGAGCCGGTGGCGTACGGCTGGTTCATCAGGTAGACGTACGCCGCCGCGATGTCTTCGGGCTCGCCGACCCGGCCGACCGGGAGGTGGGCCGCGGTGGCGTCGTAGTCGATGCCGCCGCGCCACAACGGCGTCCGGACGACGCCCGGCTTGACTGCGTTGACCCGTAGCGGTGCGAGCTCGACGGCGAGGGCGCGGACGAGGGAGTCCGTCGCGCCGCAGACGCTCGCAGCGACCGACCAGCCCGGCGCCGGGCGGTCTGAGGCGGCGCCGGTGGTGAGGACGACCGAGCCACCGGCGCGCAGCCTCGGTACGGCGGCACTCACCGCACCGAGCGCGCCGAAGTAGCGCAACTCGAACGCCTGACGTGCCTGCACCAGATCCATCGCGCCGATCTCGAGCAGCGTCAGCGCCTCGCCGGCGGTGTACACCAGGTGGTCCAAGGAATCGAGCCCGGCGAAGAACGTCCGCACCGCGGCGGCATCGGTCAGGTCGACCGCCGCGCCGGTGGCCGACGCGGGCAGCGCGGCCAGCGCCTTCTCGACCGACTCAGGGTTGCTCGAGGCAACGACCACGGTCGCGCCCTGGGTGGCGGCCTGTTGTGCGGTGGCCAGGCCGATCCCCGACGTACCGCCGAGAACGACCACGCGCTGGTTGTGCAGAGTCACGGAACTTGCCTTTCGTCAGAGGAATTCGTGCTTCCACGATGCGGCCGTCCGGCGGCCGGCGTCCAAGACCTGTTCCGGGCTCTGTAATACCCTGAAGGTATTATGGATCTCGATCTGCGCAAGCTCCGGTACTTCGTCGCCGTCGCCGAGGAGCTGCACTTCGGCCGCGCGGCGGAGCGCCTGCACATCGCGCAACCGGTCCTGTCGCGGCAGATCCGGGCCCTGGAGGACGAACTGCACGCGCAGCTGTTCGTCCGGACGAAACGTGTCACCGAGCTGACCCTGGCCGGTCGCCAGCTGCTCGAGGACGCGCGCCCGTTGCTGGCCGGCGCGGATGCCACGCGGCGCCGGGTGGCACGCGCGGCGCGGGGGTCGAAGACGTTCATGATCGGGTTCATGCCGGGGCTGACGGTGACCGAGGCGGTGCGCGC
Organism: Kribbella sp. NPDC048915; assembly: GCF_040649595.1. Taxonomy (NCBI): domain Bacteria; kingdom Bacillati; phylum Actinomycetota; class Actinomycetes; order Propionibacteriales; family Kribbellaceae; genus Kribbella; species Kribbella sp. NPDC048915. The sequence goes on from NZ_JBEZFT010000015.1 coordinate 8,170, forward strand.
GTTCGGGGCGACGCATCCGGAGCTCGACATCGAGCTGATCCGGACGACCTGGGACGACCAGGTCCAGGTTCTGCACGACGGGCGGGTGGACGTGAGCGTCGTACGGCTGCCGATCGACCAGGCCGGTCTCACCGTGCACCCGCTGTTCGAGGAGCCGCGCGTCGCGGCGTTGCCGGCCGACCACCGCCTCGCCGGCAAGTCCCAGATCGACATCACCGACCTGGCCGACGACCACCTGCTGCAACCTCCCGACGCCGTACCCGAGTGGCGCGACATCGCGACCGAGCTACGGGCGCGGACGCCGCGACCGGTGCCGGTCGTGCACAGCGTCGAGGAGAAGCTCGAGCACGTTGCCGCCGGCCGGGGGGTGTCGATCGTTCCGCACTCGGTCGCCGCGTTCTACCAACGCCACGACGTCGTCACGGTCCCGGTCGGCAACATCGCGCCGAACGTCGTCGCGCTGGCATGGATCGCCACCCGCCGTTCGCGGCTGCTGCGCGACTTCGCTGCGATCGCCCCAACCGTCACCTGGACGGCGTAGCCGGTGGCATGATCGAAGGATGAGGTGGTGCGCAACCGCCCTCCTGGTGTTCGTGTCGGTGGTGGGTTGCTCGGACAGGGGAGAAGTGCCGGGGCCTACGCCGCCCACCGCTGTCCGCACCGCCTTCCCGGCACCCGGGAACCGCGACCTCGACCCGTCCGGCGCCGAACGGCTACAGGACCTGCTGACCAAGATCACCGCCTATCCGGACAGCCCATCGGGTTCGCGCGGTGTCACGGCAGCGGTCGTCACGGATCACTGGACGTGGTCGGGCGCGGCCGGCACCGACATCCGCGGTACGCCGTTACGCCCGGACACCACCATGCCGGTCGCCGACATCACGAAGACGTTCGTCGCGGCCGAGGTGATGCAGCTCGCGAACGCGGGCCGGCTCAACCTCGAACTGCCGTTGTCGCGCTACGTGGCGCACCCGCTGACCAGGAACAACGCGACCGTTCGCCAGCACCTGTCGATGACGGCCGGCGTGCCGGACTTCGACGGCTCCGACATCCGCGCGCTGGAGCGGACGATCGCCGCGGCGCCGAGCCGGCGCTGGTCACTCGCGGAGGCGCTGGACTACTACACAGGGAGGATCCAGCCGCCCGACGATTCGTTCTACTACAGCAACGTGAGCTACATCCTGCTCGGCCTGATGATCGAGAACATCACCGGGCAACCGCTCGCTGCCGCCCTGCGCCATGACCTCGCCGACCCGGCCGGGTTGCGGCACGCGGCGTTCCAGGACGCGGAGAAGCCGCAGCCTCCGGTGGTGCAGGACGACAACGAGTCCTGCGGTGCGCCGGACGGCTACCTGCCCTGCCGCGGCGTCGCGAGTGCGGCGGCGGCCTTCGCCGGGCTCGCTGCCGACGCGCCGACCGTCGCCCGCTGGGGCTACCAGCTGTACGGCGGCCGCGTCGTGCCTGGCGACCTCGTCCGACAGATGACCGCGGGCGACGGCGAGTACGGCCTCGGCACGATGCGGTTCACCCGGCAGTTCGGCTCCGCGGACGCCTACGGCCACGGCGGCGACCTCCCCGATCACACCAGCCTGCTGGTGGTGATCCCGCAGCAACGGGTCTCGATCGCGGTCATCCTCGCCGACGGCGGGCGCAACATCTACCGGTCGATGAGCGAGCTCGCCAGGGCGGTGCAGCCGCTGCTCGGCTGATCGCACATCACAGCGCCGATCTCACATCACTCTGCGGCGAGGGTCTCCAGGACGCCGTCGCCGTACTTGGTCAGCTTGTTCTCGCCGATGCCGCTGATCGTGCCGAGCTCCGCGAGCGACGTCGGCCGTTCGACGGCGATCTGCCGCAGCGTTGCGTCATGGAAGATCACGTACGCCGGTACGCCCTGCTCTTTGGCGACCGCGCCACGCCACGCGCGCAACCGTTCGAACACCGGCGCAGCCTCGGGCGGCAGATCGACCGCGGCCTTCTTACCGCCGCTGCTGCTGCTCCTGCTCCTGGTGCGCACCCGCTCGGGCTCGCGGCGCATCATCACCTCGCGCCGCCGGCCGAGCACCTCACCGCTCTCCTCGGTCAGCACGAGCGTGCCGTAGTCGCCTTCGACCGCGAGCAGCCGCTGCGCGAGCAGTTGCCGGATCACGCCGCGCCATTCGGAATCGGCCAGCTCGGTGCCGATCCCGAACACGGTCAGCTGGTCGTGGCGGAACTGCTTGACCTTCTCGGTCTCCTTGCCGAGCAGAATGTCGATGAGTTGCCCGGCACCGAACTTCTGCCCGCGTTCGTGCTGCAACCGGTACACCGTCGAGAGCAGCTTCTGCGCCGCGATCGTGCCGTCCCACGACTCCGGCGGTGTCAGGCACGTGTCGCAGTTGCCACACGGCTCTCCCTGCTGACCGAAGTACGCCAGCAGCTGCGACCGCCGGCACTGCACGGTCTCGCACAACGCGAGCATCGCGTCCAAATGCGCGCTCAGCCGCCGCCGATGTGCGAGATCGCCCTCGGAGGTGTCGATCATCTTCCGCTGCTGGACGACGTCCTGCAGCCCGTACGCGAGCCAGGCGGTCGAGGGCAGGCCGTCCCGTCCGGCGCGACCGGTCTCCTGGTAGTACCCCTCGACCGACTTCGGCAGGTCGAGATGCGCGACGAACCGGACATCGGGTTTGTCGATGCCCATCCCGAACGCGATCGTCGCCACCACGACCAGTCCGTCCTCACGCAGGAAGCGCGCCTGGTTCGCGGCGCGGGTCCGGCTGTCGAGGCCGGCGTGGTACGGCAGCGCCTCGATACCGTTCTGGGTGAGGAAGGCCGCCGTCTTCTCGACGCTGTTGCGGGACAGGCAGTACACGATGCCCGCGTCACCCTCGTGCTCGGTGCGGAGCAGATCGAGCAGTTGGCGCTGCGGGTTGTCCTTCGGGACGATCCGGTACTGGATGTTCGGCCGGTCGAAGCTCGCGACGAAGTGCTTCGCGTCGTCCAACTTCAGCCTGGTAGCGATCTCACGGTGCGTGGCCTCGGTCGCCGTCGCGGTCAACGCGATCCGCGGTACGTCGGGCCAGCGCTCGTGCAGCTCGGACAGCATCAGGTAGTCCGGCCGGAAGTCGTGGCCCCACTGCGACACACAGTGCGCCTCGTCGATCGCGAACAGCGCGATCTTGCCCTGGTCGAGCAGCCGGACGGTCGACTCGACCCGGAGCCGCTCCGGTGCGAGGTACAGCAGGTCGAGCTCGCCGTCGAGGAACGCCTGCTCGACCTCGCGGCGCTGGTCGAAGTCCTGCGTGGAGTTCAGGAAGCCGGCCCGGACACCGAGCGCGGTGAGAGCGTCGACCTGGTCCTGCATCAAGGCGATCAACGGCGAGATGACCACGCCGACGCCGGACCGCACCAGCGACGGAATCTGGTAGCACAGCGACTTGCCGCCACCGGTCGGCATCAGCACCAGCGCGTCGCCGCCGGCGACCAGGGTGTCGATGATGTCGGCCTGCTCGCCACGGAAGGCTTCGTAGCCGAACACCCGCCGGAGGACCTGAAGAGCTTCGGAATCGGGCAGTTCGGTCGTCTCACTCACCCCGGCGAGTCTAATGAGTCGGGCGCAGGATGCGGGGACGATCGCCGCAGCCTGTGGATTGTCGAGTCAGCCGGCCGACTCGCCGGCGTACGTACCGACGCTCCAGAGGTTGCCTTCGGGGTCGCGCACCGTGAATTCGCGCGAACCGTAGTCGGTGGTGGTCAGTTCGCGGACGACCCCCGCGCCGGCGTGCGTTGCGCGGGCGAACACCGCGTCCGGATCGTCGTGGACCAGGTAGATCGACTGCCGCTGACCGGCGAGCTCGGTGAACGCGTCGACCTCGGTCTTGGCGTCGGCGCTGCCGAGCATGATGCCGCCGCCGGCCGGCCACGCAAGCTCCGCGTGCCCGATCGAGCCCTCCGCGGCCCCGGGGTACGACGCGACCAGCCGGAAGCCGAGGACCTCGGTGAGAAACGTCAGCGCGCGCTGCCCGTCGCGGTAGATCAGGGTCGGCCAGACGCCGACGCGTTGTGCCTGGGCTTGTTGTTGGGTCGGAGTGTTCATGGTCCTGAGTCTCGGGCCCAGGTCGGCACGAATTCTTGAAGGTTTGGGAACTCCTCGGTCAGCCAGGTGCGCGGCGTGCACCCCGCGATCGCCTGGAACTCACGGGTCAGGTGGGCTTGGTCGGCGTACCCGCACTGCACCGCGAGGTCCGCGAGCCGTACGGACGGCTGCCGCCGCAGCCCGGCGATCGCCCGCTCGAAGCGCAGTACCCGGGCCGCCACCTTCGGCGCGAGGCCGTACTCCGCGGTGAACCGGTCGGTCAGATGCCGCCGGCTCCAGCCGACCTCGTCGGCCAGCTCCTGGACGCCGATAGCACCGCTGCTCGTCAGCAGCCGCTGCCACGCCCAGCCGAGCTCCGGGCGGGCGTCACGGGGCGAGGTGGCGGCCGCCCAGCGACGGAGCAGCAGGTCTTCGAGCAGGTCGAAGCGCCGCTCCCAGCTCGGGGCCTCGCGCAGCTGCTCGGTGAGCTCGCGCGCGGGGCGGCCGAGGACCGCGTCGAGGCCGACGACCGTGGACACCAGCTCACCCGGCGGCAGCCCCAGCAACGACCGCGCGGCGGCCGGCGTGAGTGCGAGCTGCACGCCCGCGCGGCTCGGCGTCTGACCGATGTGGACCGCGGTGGAGTGCAGTCCGCCGAGACCGGCGTCGTACTTCTCGACCGGCCGGCCGGGCCAGGCGATGCCCAACGGGTCGTCCAGCGTGACGACCAGGGTCAGGAACTGCGACGGCAGCCCGCGGTGCAGTGCCGGGGGATCGCCCGTGTAGGCGTAGCCGGTGATGTCACCGACGTACCGGCGCAGCGCCGGGTGCACGGTTCGGGTGTGGAACTCGAGCGCCGGCATGGAATCAGGCTAAAGCTGTCCACGGACAGAGTCAGCGCTCCATCATCCGGGACCCGCGTACCGCCATCCGGACGGGCGTGGCAGTATCGGAGGGGTATCGGTCGATACACACACTGCACGGAACGCTGCAAGGAGATGTCGTCGTGCCTGCTCTGAGGTCCCGCACTGTCACCCACGGCCGCAACATGGCGGGCGCCCGCGCGCTCATGCAGGCCTCCGGGGTAGCCCGGGAGGACTTCGGCAAGCCGATCATCGCGGTCGCGAACAGCTTCACCGAGTTCGTCCCCGGTCACACCCACCTCGCGCCGGTCGGCCGGATCGTCTCCGAGGCCATCCACGCGGCCGGCGGGATCGCGCGGGAGTTCAACACGATCGCGGTCGACGACGGGATCGCGATGGGCCACGGCGGCATGCTGTACAGCCTGCCGTCCCGCGACCTGATCGCCGACTCGGTCGAGTACATGGTCGAGGCGCACTGCGCGGACGCGCTGGTCTGCATCTCGAACTGCGACAAGATCACCCCGGGCATGCTGAACGCCGCGCTCCGGCTGAACATCCCGACCGTGTTCGTCTCCGGCGGCCCGATGGAGGCCGGCCGGGCGACGCTGGTCGACGGCACCGTGCGCAAGCTCGACCTGATCGACGCGATGTCCGAGGCCGTCAACGAGAACGTCAGCGACGCCGACATCCTGCGGATCGAGGAGAACGCCTGCCCGACGTGCGGCTCCTGCTCCGGCATGTTCACCGCGAACTCGATGAACTGCCTGACCGAGGCGATCGGCCTGTCGCTGCCCGGCAACGGGTCGGTGCTGGCCACCCACACCGCCCGCCGCGCGCTGTACGAGCGGGCCGGCGAGACCGTGGTGCGGCTGGCCCACCGGTACTACGACAACGACGACGAGACCGTGCTGCCGCGGTCGATCGCCACCAAGGAGGCGTTCGGCAACGCGATGGCGCTGGACATCGCGATGGGCGGCTCGACGAACACCATCCTGCACCTGCTGGCCGCCGCGCAGGAGGCCGAGGTCGGGTTCGACCTGGACGACATCAACGACGTGTCGCGGCGGGTTCCGTGCCTGGCGAAGGTCGCGCCGAACGTCGCGCCGCAGGGCACGTACTACATGGAGGACGTGCACCGCGCCGGCGGCATCCCGGCCATCCTCGGCGAACTGCACCGCGCCGGCCTGCTGAACCAGAACGTCCACTCCGTGCACAGCGACTCGATCGACGAGTGGCTGAAGACCTGGGACCTGCGCGGCGGTTCGCCGTCGCCGGAGGCCGTCGAGCTGTGGCACGCCGCGCCGGGCTGCAAGCGCTCCGCGACCGCGTTCTCGCAGTCGGAGCGGTGGGAGTCGCTCGACACCGACGCCGCGAACGGCTGCATCCGCGACCGTGAGCACGCCTACTCCAAGGACGGCGGCCTCGCCGTCCTGAAGGGCAACCTGGCCGTCGATGGCTGTGTCGTGAAGACGGCCGGTGTGGACGAGTCGATCTGGACGTTCGAAGGCCCCGCGGTGGTGTGCGAGTCGCAGGAGCAGGCCGTCGAGAAGATCCTGACCAAGCAGATCCAGCCCGGCGACGTCGTCGTGATCCGCTACGAGGGCCCGAAGGGCGGCCCGGGGATGCAGGAGATGCTGTACCCGACCTCGTACCTGAAGGGCCGCGGCCTCGGCAAGGTCTGCGCGCTGATCACCGACGGCCGCTTCTCCGGTGGTACGTCGGGACTGTCCATCGGGCACGTCTCGCCCGAGGCCGCCTCCGGCGGAACGATCGCGCTGGTCGAGGACGGCGACCGGATCCGGATCGACATCCCGAACCGCTCGATCGAGCTGCTGGTCTCCGACGACGAACTGGCCGCTCGGAACGCCGCGCTGAACGGCGTCTACGCCCCGAAGTCCCGCGACCGCAAGGTCTCTGCCGCCCTCCGCGCCTATGCCGCCATGGCCACCAGCGCCGACAAGGGCGCCGTCCGCGACATCACCAAACTCGGCTGACCACACCTCGGCCCCCGGCGACGCCGGGGCGCTGCTGGCGCCGGTGGCGCCGGTGGCGCCGGGGCGCCGCTGGCGGGTTGTGTCACGACTGGCGCCGAGTAGGAGGCCATCCGTCACACAACCCGCCACCACGACGCATCGCGGTGTTCGATCTCGGGGCTCGGGCTCGGGGCTGGCTCCGGTCAGAGCTCGAGGTCGAAGGCCAGGTTGATTGCCTCGGCGAGGGCCGGTTCCTGGTCGGGGTGGAGGTGGCCGATCAAGCGGCCGAGGTACGACTTGGGGATGGTCTGGACGTTGTCGCACGAGATCGCGCTGGCGTGATCGAGACCGTTGGCCGGGCCGACCAGGACCTCGGTGGACAGGCCCCGGATCGTGCTGGTGATCGGCGCGACGGTCACGTTGGTGAGTCGGGGGCGGATGAGCTCGCGGGTGAGCACCACCACCGGGCGCGGCTTGTCCAGTCGTGCGATATGGATCGGGCGCACGGTGCTGGGCTCAGTCGAGGTCGAGCACGGTGCCGGCGGCGGCCGGGGCGAGACCGTGGAGGTCGTCGTACCCGCCGTGCTCGGTCAGGATCGCGAGGTCGCGCGCGGCCAGCTCCCGGCGCCGCTCGCGCTCCATCGCCCGGGCGACCACGGACGCCCGGCTGGTCGCCTTGTCGGTGGCGACCAACTCGTCCATGAAGTCGACCAGCTCGTCCGGCAACCGCACGGTGATCTGCTTGCTCATACCAATACCATACCGTCCCGGGATTCACATCGGTAGGCCGTCCACACGCTAGTCACGCCGATCGACCGGCGATGCTCGCCCTCGACGGTCCCCGACCACGCCGGACGACCACGCCGGACGAGCACGCCGTACGAGCACGCCGTACGAGCGCCGCGTGTTGGGGGTTCTTCGTCGGTATGAGAGCAGAGAACCCCAACACGCGGTGCTCGTTCAAATGAGGTTGGCTGCGCCAGTCAGCGTGCGGGCTGAAGTCGGGGGTTTGAACAGGTTGTGGTGGGTGGGGAGTGGTTATTGCTTGTTCAAGGTCCCGGGATGGCGTGCACGGTTCCGGGATGGTGTGCGAGGTCCCGGGTGGGTGTGCAAGGTTCCAGGGTGGGGTGCACGGTCCCAGGGTGGGGTGCACGGTTCCGGATGGGGCTTCGCGGTCCCCGCGGTCGGGGCTCAAGGGGCCTCGGCTGCGGGGACGAGCGCGGTTGCACAGCGCGGGCGCTGACTCGGTCGCCCAGAACCACCCAGTGCCCGATTCGACGCCCACGTTGGACGACCGCACGCGTCCCCGCGCGGTGGGTTCACCCATCGTGTTGTGGGTTCCTCACCCGTGTGAAGGGTGCGGAACCCACAACACCGTGGGTAAACCCATCGCACGGCGGAAACCCGGAACCCGGAACCCCTACGACCACACGCGCCGCCACGGCATCACGCCGCCACGCGCCGCCACGGCATCACGCCGCCACGCGCCGCCACGGCATCACGCCGCCACGCGCCGCCACGGCATCACGCCGCCACGCGCCGCCACGGCATCACGCCGCCACGCGCCGCCACGGCGCACCGTCACCGCGTGCCGAACACCGCCGACCAGATCACCGCCGGCTGATCCACAGTCCCCGCGGCACGGCATACGAGCGGATAACCCCTCGTGTAGGAGGCCCCAAGGGCGGTGTGGTGGTGTGGCGTGGCGGACGTCCGGGTCCTCCTAGCGCGGGCTCCGACCCGGTCGCGCAGACGCCCACGGATCGGTCCGGAGCGTGTGCGCCGACTCGGTCGCACAGACGCCAACGGATCGGTCAGGGGCGCGGGCGCCGACTCGGTTGCTCACACGGACGGTCCGGAGCGTGTGCACCTGCCGTCGTTCGAGGTGCGGCGGCCTGCCCGGCCGGGCGCGTGAGTCAGTTGGGGGAGAGGCTGGACCAGCTGATCAGGTCGGTGGCGGGCAGCGACGGGAGGGCGGTGATCGCGGAGAGTTCGGTGTCGATCAGGCCGACGAGGTGGGCCAGGCGGGTGGTGACGTCCTCCGCCTCGAGGAGTTTCTGGCGGTCCGCGGTCATCAGTTTCATCGCGGCGGACATCAGGTACGACAGCGTGCCGGGATCGTCGGGCAGTTCGCCGAGGTGCAGACCCGGGCTGCTGATCTCGCTGACCGCGCCGGCGTACCGGCGGAAGCGTTCGAGCGCGACGGTCGCGGTGCCGAGCGGGTCCTCGCCGAGGTCGTCGGGCAGCCACTCGACGTCCGCGATCAGGTAGTCGCCGGTGCCGTCGAGTTCGGTGACCTTGAACCGCCGGTTGCCGGTCAGCGTCACCTCGAGCGGTCCTTCGTCGTCCGCGTCCAGCGTGATCTCCGAGATCGTCGCCGCACAGCCGGTCCCGTACAGCGACCGGAACACCCGCTCACCCAGCTCGTACCCGTCCCGGACCGCGAGCGCGCCGCAGACCAGCTCGCCGCCGTTCTCGACCAGGTCGCGGATCACCGCCCGACCCTGGACGTCGGTCACCGGAATCGCGATCACCAGCCCGGGAAAGATCACCGTGTCGACAGTGAGCAACGGCAGGCGGGAGTCCATGCCGACGAGCGTAGTGGACCCGGCCCGCGAACTGTGCCACCGCTCACCGACCGTGACCGGTCGTCCTGTGGATACACGGTCGGGACGGCGTGGCGTGACCACTAGACTGGCCGCATGATTCGCCGCGTCGACCTGCGGGGCCGAGTGGCGGCTGGAGAGGTCTCGGACCTCCGTGCCGAAGTCAATGCCCTCGTTCCCCGAGCCGTGTTCGACGTCGAGAAGGCTCTCGACGTCGTCCGACCCATCTGCCTGGACGTCCGCCATCGCGGCCTCGAGGCGATCCGGGAGTACGGCGAGAAGTTCGACCATGTGTGGGTCGAGGACATCCGGGTCCCGGCCGAAGCGTTGAAGACCGCCCTGGAGGAGCTCGACCCGGAGGTGCGCAGTGCCTTCGAGGAGTCGATCCGCCGCGTCCGCGAGGTGAGTCAGGACGAGCTGACCGCTGACATCGCCTCCGAGCCCGCGCCCGGCGGGCGGGTGACCCAGCGGTTCGTCCCGGTCCAGCGGGTCGGTCTGTACGTGCCGGGCGGTCGCGCGCCGCTCGCGTCGAGTGTCGTGATGAACGTCGTTCCGGCCCAGGTCGCCGGTGTCCCGTCGCTGGCGGTGGCATCGCCGCCGCAGAAGGAATTCGGCGGCCTGCCGCACCCAACCGTGCTCGCGGTCTGTGCGTTGCTCGGCATCGAGGAGGTGTACGCGATGGGCGGCGCGCAGGCGATCGCCGGTTTCGCGTACGGCTTCGACGGCTGCCCGAAGGTCAACCTGATCACCGGTCCCGGCAACATCTACGTGGTCGCGGCCAAGCGTGCGCTGCTGGGTGAGGTCGGCATCGACTCCGAGGCCGGTCCGACCGAGATCGCGGTCCTCGCCGACGACAGCGCCGACCCGCGGCACGTGGCCGCCGACCTGATCAGCCAGGCCGAGCACGACCCGATGGCCGCGAGCGTGCTGGTCACGCCGAGCGAAGAGCTGGCGGCCGCGGTCGAGGCCGAGCTGCCGGGCCAGGTCGAGCAGACCAAGCACCGGGAGCGCGTGATCGAGGCGCTCGGCGGGCAGCAGTCCGCCGTCGTCCTGGTCGACGACCTCGACCAGGGCACCACGGTCGTGGACGCGTACGCCGCGGAGCACCTCGAGATCCAGACCGTCGACGCCGAGGAGCGCGCCGGGCTGATCACCAACGCCGGCGCGATCTTCGTCGGCAGCTGGTCGCCGGTGTCGCTCGGCGACTACTGCGCCGGGTCGAACCACGTCCTGCCCACGGCCGGATGCGCCTGTCACTCGTCAGGCCTGTCCGTGCGCAGCTTCCTGAAGGCCGTGCACGTCGTGAACTACTCGCGCGACGCCCTGCGGGAGGTGTCCGGCCACGTGCTGGCGCTCGCGCACGCCGAGGACCTGCCGGCCCACGGCGCCGCGGTCACTGCACGCTTCGACGGCCCACAATCCGACAGGAAGAGCTGATGGGTGCCTTCGACGGGCTGCCGATCCGCGACGAGCTGAAGAGCTTCGAGCCGTACGGCGCCCCGCAGCTCGACGTGCCGGTGCTGCTGAACGTCAACGAGAACCCGTACCCGCCGAGCGAGGCGACCGTCGCCGACATCGCCGCCGCGGTGACCGAGGCCGCCCGCGGCATGAACCGCTACCCGGACCGCGAGTTCATCGGTCTGCGCGCGGACCTCGCGGCGTACCTGGCGCGCGAGTCCGGTGCTCAGCTCCAACCCGAGCAGGTCTGGGCCGCGAACGGGTCCAACGAGGTCATGCTGCACGTCCTGCAGGCCTTCGGCGGCCCCGGTCGTACGGCGCTGTCGTTCGCTCCGACGTACTCGATGTATCCGGAGTACGCGCGGGACACGAACACCGCGTGGGTGACCGGCCGCCGGGCCGAGGACTTCACGCTGGACCGCAGCAAGGCGATCGCCGCGATCTCGCGGCACCGGCCCTCAGTCGTGCTGCTCGCCTCGCCGAACAACCCGACCGGTACGGCGCTGCCGATCGACGTGACCGAGGCGATCGTGGCGCACGCCGCGGCGCTCGGTGCGGTCGTGGTGGTCGACGAGGCGTACGCCGAGTTCCGCCGTACCGGCACGCCGAGCGCGGTGAGCCTGCTGCCGTCGTACCCGAATCTCGCCGTCGCGCGGACGATGTCGAAGGCGTTCGCGATGGCCGGCGCCCGCGTCGGGTACCTGGCCGCGAGCAAACAGTTCGTGGACGCGCTGCGGATCGTCCGGCTGCCGTACCACCTGTCCGCGATCACGCAGGCGGTCGCGCGCGCCGCGCTGGCACACTCGGGCGAACTGCTCGGCCGGGTCGAGCAACTGCGGGTGGAGCGGGACGAAACCGTGGACTGGCTGCGGTCGCTCGGGCTGCGGGCGGTCGACTCGGACGCGAACTTCGTCCTGTTCGGCACGTTCGCGGACCGGCACGCGGTGTGGCAGGCGCTGCTGGACGACGGCGTGCTGATCCGGGAGACCGGGCCGGACGGCTGGTTGCGGGTCTCGATCGGCACCGGCGAGGAGATGGCCGCGTTCCGCGCATCGCTGGAGCGCGTCCTCAAGACAGACACGGGAAGGCAGTCATGAGTCGTACGGCGCGGATCGACCGCGAGACGAGCGAGTCGAAGGTCCTGGTCGAGTTGAACCTCGACGGCGAGGGCCGGGCGGACATCTCGACCGGGGTCGGTTTCTACGACCACATGCTGAACGCGCTCGCCAAGCACGCGCTGCTGGACCTGCACGTGAACACGGTCGGCGATCTGGAGATCGACGCGCACCACACGGTCGAGGACACCGCGATCGGCATCGGCCAGGCGCTCCGCGAAGCCCTCGGTGACAAGCGCGGTATCCGCCGCTTCGGCGACGCGACCGTCCCGCTGGACGAGGCGCTCGTGCACTGCACGGTCGACCTGTCCGGCCGTCCGTACTGCGTGCACACCGGCGAGCCGGACGGCCAGGTGTACGCGATCATCGGCGGCGACTACGCCGGTTCGCTGACCCAGCACGTGTTCGAGACGCTCGCCTTCAACGCCGCGATCTGCATCCACCTCCGGGTGCTGTCCGGCCGCGACCCGCACCACATCGTCGAGGCCCAGTTCAAGGCGTTCGCGCGCGCACTGCGGGCGGCCGCCGAGCCGGACCCGCGGCAGCCGGGCATCCCGTCCACCAAGGGCGCCCTGTGAGCAAGCAGGTCGTGCTGCTGGACTACGGCTCCGGCAACATCCGGTCGGCGGAGCGGGCGCTGCAGCGCGTCGGTGCGGATGTCACGGTGACCGCGGACTTCGAGGCGGCGTGCAACGCCGACGGCCTGCTGGTGCCGGGGGTCGGTGCCTTCGAGGCGTGCATGACCGGGCTCAAGGCGGTCCGCGGGGATGTCGTGGTCGACCGCCGGCTGACCGGCGGTCGCCCGGTGCTCGGCATCTGTGTCGGCATGCAGATCCTGTTCTCGCGCGGCATCGAGCACGGCGTCGAGAGCGAGGGCTGTGAGCAGTGGCCGGGGACGGTCGAGCGGCTGCAGCCGGAAGACGCCGAGCCGGTGCCGCACATGGGCTGGAACACGGTCGAGGCCCCGGACGGCAGTGCGCTGTTCAAGGGCATCGAGGATGAGCGGTTCTACTTCGTGCACTCGTACGGCGTTCGGACCTGGGAGCTCACCGACACGCGCGACTCGGTCACCCCGCTGGTGACGTGGACGACGTACGGCGGGGACCGATTCGTCGCCGCGGTCGAAAACGGGCCGCTCTCGGCGACCCAGTTCCACCCGGAGAAATCCGGTGATGCGGGCGCGGCGCTGCTGGAGAACTGGGTCCGCTCGCTCTGATTGTTCCGTACCGTCCGCGGGCTGTCACCGACTGCGACGCGCCCGGTGCCGGTGGTTGATGGCGACGGCGATCGAGGGGTACACGAGCACCGACAGGACGCCTGCGCCGACCAGCGCGGCGGCGTTCTCGGGCAGCATCTTGCCGGTCTCGAGCCCGATCGTGGTGAGGGCGACCAGCACCGGCAACGCCGTCGACACGATGAAGACGAGCTCGAGCCGGGCTGCCCAGGGGAGTGCGGTCCGGTACACCAGGAGGGTCGGCAGCCCGCGGACGATCAGCAGCAGAACGAAGAACAGCAACAGCCGCGCCGGGGCCTCCGCGACAGATTGCACCGCCAGCCCCATCCCCGACGAGACGAAGAAGATCGGGATGAAGAAGCCGTAGCCGATGGCATCGAGTTTGCGTTCGAGACCTTCGGTGTTGCCGGGGGCCCATCGTCGCAGGACGACACCCGCGATGAACGCGCCGAGGACCACGTCGAGCCCGAAATCGCTGGCGATCACCAGCAGGAGCAGCAACAGGGTGATGGTCCACCGCAGCGTCGCCTGGGTGGTCGCGTCCTCGCCCTCGGCCATGATCCGGGCAAGCCGGCGCCCGCGCATCAGCTTCGGCAGCAGCACGCTCAGGCCGAGGGCGAACAGTCCCATGCCGGCGAGCGAGACGAGCCCGACGAAACGCCCGTACGACCCGAGCAGGATCGCGATCGCCAGCACGGGCAGGAACTCGCCGACCGCTCCCGACGCGAGGATGTACGAGCGGAACGGCCCGCCCAGCATCTGGTTGTCGCGCAGGATCGGCAACAGGGTGCCGAGGGCGGTGGTGGTCAGGGCGAGTGCGACCGGCAGGAAATCCCTCACCACGGCCAGCGCCTCGAGTCCTCCGACAACGGCAGCGGCCAGGCCCGCGGAGACCAGCCACCCGGTGACGGCGAGGGTGCCGGCCCGTTGCCGGAACAGGCCCAGTTCCAGCTCGTAGCCGGCGAGCAGGAACAGAAACCCAAGACCGACGTTCGAGAGCAGCGCGATGCTGTCCGGATCCGCCAGGCCGAGCACGTGTGGACCGACGACCACACCGCCGATCAGAAGGAGCACGACCTGTGGGATCCGGAACCGGCCGAGCAACCCGACCAGGATCGGCGTCACGGCAGCCACCAGCGTGACCACGAACAGGCTGGTCAGTCCCGACCCGAGTTCAGCCCCCATGCCATCAGCCTGACCACGTCGGCGTCTCGCCGGCCTCCCTCAGATCAGACGATCGTCCTCCGAGATGGTCACTTCCTGACATTCGTTCTCTTGCTGCTGACAGTTGTTTACCGTACGTTCATGGGTCACCACTGCTTGTCGTCGAGTCAGGAGACCCCCATGTCCAACTCGTTGTCCAGGCGTCAGTTCGTCGGCCGCGCCGCCGCGGCCGGGGTCGCGGTCAGCGTGGCCGGCTCGGTCGAGGCGTTGTACACCGCGCAGCCCGCGCTGGGAACGTCCGGCCCGAAGATCGGGTACGGCCCGCTGATCGAGGACCCGAACGGCATGCTCGACCTGCCGCGCGGGTTCAGCTACAAGGTGCTGTCCCGGGAGGGCACGATCAAGCCCGACGGGTTGCCGACCCCGAGCCGGTTCGACGGGATGGGCGCGTTCCCGGACCGCAACGGCGGGTCGCGGCTGGTCCGCAACCACGAGTGCAGCCCGACCGCGAAGATCACCGTCGTCGCGCCGCCCGAGCGGACCTACGACCCGGCCGGTGGCGGCGGGACCAGCACGCTCGTCGTCGACCGGCACAACAACGCCACCCGGGAGTTCGTCAGCCTCGGCGGGACGGCGATCAACTGCTCCGGCGGGATCACGCCGTGGCGCACCTGGCTGACCTGCGAGGAGACCGAGAACAAGGCCGGCGACGCGGGCCACACCAAGGACCACGGCTTCATCTTCGAGGTCGACCCGTACGACGACCGCCGCAACGTCGACCCGTTCCCGCTCACCGCGATGGGCCGGTTCCAGCACGAGGCGGTCGCGGTCGACCCGGCCACCGGCATCGTGTACGAGACCGAGGATGCGTTCGTGGCGCCGCTCGGCGGCTTCTACCGCTTCCTGCCGAACCGGCCGCGCGGCGGCTGGGGATCGCTGCGGGCGGGCGGAGAGCTGCAGGCGATGCACATCCCGGACCTGCCTGACCTGTCGGTGGTCCAGGAGGCCGGCACCGAGTTCCGCAACGTGCAGTGGGTGACCGTGCCGGACCCGCTGGCGAAGACCGAATCGGTGCGGGCGCAGGACTACGGCAAGCCGATCACCGGCGGCTACAAGCTCGAGGGCTGCTGGTGGGGACAGCTCGACCGCTGCGTGTACTTCGTCTCGTCGTTCGCGCGCACCGAACTCGGCCCGAAGGTGGACCACGACGGCCAGGTCTGGCGGTACGACCCGCGGAAGCGGACGCTGCGCCTGGTGGTGATCTTCACCCGCCCGAAGCCCGGTTCGGACGACCCCGAGTTCGATGCCCCCGACAACATCACGATGTCGCCGTACGGCGGGCTGATGATGTGCGAGGACGGGCTCGGCGAGCAGCACATCCTCGGCACCACCGAGGACGGCGAGGTGTTCAAGTTCGCCCGCAACCGGGTGAACAACGGCACGCCCGAGGATCCGTCGTACGGCGAACTCGCCGGTGCCGGGTTCTCCGCCGACGGCCGGACGATGTTCTTCAACGTCTACAACCCGGGCATCACGTACGCGATCACCGGTCCCTGGCGGCGCCGCCGCTAGTCGTCTGAGTACGGCTAGGGCGCCGCGCCGGGGAACGCGACCGGCGCGCCGCCCCAGGCCAGTTGGCGGCTCGCGGCGTCCAGCAGCGACTCGACCGCGAAGATCCGGACCGCGGCATCTTCGGCCGCCTCGACGAGGTCGCCGTACACCGCGGCGATCCGCTGCTCGACCACCAGCACCAGCGCGGTCGCGGTGGCGGCGTTGGTGACCGGCCGGGGGAGCGTGTACGCCGGTTCGGCCGCGGCCGGGGTCTCACCGGCGGCGACCAGCAGCGCGCTCAGCCGGTCCCGCCGGGTGCGGTGCGTTTCGAACGCCGCCGTCGCCGCGGTGAAGCGGCTGCCGCGGAGCTTCCCGCCGGCCACGCCGACGCCGTACAGTGCCGCATGCTCGCCGGCGAGGGCGGCCTGCAAGGCTTCGACCTGGTTCACGACGTCGCCTTCTTCCGCGGGGCGAGGGTGCTGCTCAGCTGGGTTTCGGAGGCGGCAATCTGGGCGAGCAGGCGGGCGGGTGCGCCGGACAGCTTCGCCGCGGCGGCTGCGGCCGCGACCGCGGCGGCCTTCTCCCGCTGGGAGATCGCGGCCAGCGCGGCCTGTGAGGTCGCCGGGACCGCGACTGTGCCCGCCTTCGCGGCCACGCCTGCTGTCTCCTTGAGCTTCGCCAGGTGGCTGGTGTGGTACTTCACCGCGGCGGCCAGTTGCGGCCGCAGCGCCGGGTACTTCCGGCTCGCGGTTGCGCAGAGCTGGGACAATTGAGATACCAACGTCGCCGCACCGCTGAGTGCCGCGACGACCGCGGGATCGACGGTGGGTGTCTCCTCGCCCGGTTCGCCCGCCGTGGACGGCTTCCCGTTCACGGCACCCGGCGTACCGGATCCGGCGGCAGGGTCGTCCTTGCAGCCGGTCAGCGCGGCGGCGCCCGGGACGAGGGCTGCGGTCGCGACGACGGTACGTCGGCTCAGGCGGCGATCAGGCACGGCGGAACGATACCTGGTGACGCGTCCGCGACCGGCCCGGGACGAGGCGGTGACCAGGAACACCCGCTGGTCCGGATAGGGTGGGCTACTGCCCTCGGCGCGAGAGTCGCGGGTGGAACGGGTGCACAACTGGAGAGAGGCAGGTCAACTGTGAGCCGACGGACCGACCACACGGACACCACGAGCCTCGAGAACTTCCTGCGGCCGATCGTCGAGCAGTTCGGCTGCGACCTGGAAGGCGCGGACATCACGCCGGCCGGGCGCCGCCGCCTGCTGCGCGTCCTCGTCGACCGCGACGGCGGCGTCAGCCTCGACGACGTGGCCGAGGTCACCCGGGCCATCTCCAAGGCGCTCGACACCGACGACATCATGGGCGACGGTGCGTACACGCTGGAGGTCTCCAGTCCCGGCGTGGACCGGCCGCTCACCCTGCCCCGGCACTGGCGCCGTAACGCCGGCCGGCTGGTCGCGGTCACGCTGACCGCGGGCGGCAAGGTCACCGGCCGGATCAAGTCCGTCTCCGACGAGGCGGCCGAACTGGACGTGAACGGCACACGGCAGCGCGTCGCGTACGCCGACGTGGCCAAGGCCAAGGTCCAGATCGAGTTCAACCGGGCTGCCGGCAACGACGAAGACGAAACACCTGCCGACGGCACGGTGGAGGAGAACTGACATGGACATCGACATGGCCGTGCTGCGGTCCCTGGAGCGGGAGAAGGACATCTCCCTGGACGTGGTCGTCGAAGCGATCGAGCAGGCCCTGCTGGTCGCGTACCACCGCACCGAGGGCGCGCAGCCGCACGCCCGCGCCGAGCTGGACCGCAAGACCGGGCACGTGACTGTCTACGCCCGCGAGCTGGCCGAGGACGGCACCGTCGCCCGCGAGTACGACGACACCCCGGCCGACTTCGGCCGGATCGCCGCCACCACCGCCAAGCAGATCATCCTGCAGCGGCTGCGCGACGCCGAGGACGAGATCCGCTACGGCGAGTTCTCCGGCAAGGAGGGCGACATCGTCTCCGGTGTCATCCAGCAGGGCCGCGACCCGCGCTCGGTGATGGTCGACCTCGGCAAGATCGAGGCCGTACTGCCGCCGCCGGAGCAGGTGCCGGGGGAGAAGTACGAGCACGGGGCCCGCCTGCGGGTGTACGTCGTCGGCGTCCGCAAGGGGTTCAAGGGCCCGCAGATCACGGTCAGCCGGACGCACCCGAACCTGGTGAAGAAGCTGTTCGCGCTGGAGGTCCCGGAGATCGCCGACGGCACTGTCGAGATCACTGCGATCGCCCGCGAGGCCGGCCACCGGACCAAGATCGCGGTCCGCACGCTGAACCCGTCGGTGAACGGCAAGGGCGCCTGCATCGGGCCGATGGGGCAGCGGGTGCGCAACATCATGCACGAGCTCCACGGCGAGAAGATCGACATCATCGACCACAGCGACGACCCGGCGACCTTCGTCGGGAATGCGCTGTCCCCGGCGCAGGTTACGTCTGTAGAGGTTGTCGACGCCGCGGCCCGAGCGGCGCGCGTCGTCGTACCGGACTACCAGCTCTCGCTGGCGATCGGCAAGGAAGGGCAGAATGCCCGTCTCGCCGCCCGCCTCACAGGTTGGCGGATCGACATCCGGCCGGACACCGAGAAGGCGGCCGAGTCGGCGGACCGGTGATGCGACTCGTTCCGGCGAGAAGGTAGACTGATGTCTCGGTCGGTCGACTGAGTCGCAACCACACCCAAGGAACACGTGACAGTGAGCGCAGACGCGCGCCCGGGCAAGGTCCGGGAGCGCACCTGTATCGGGTGCCGGAAGCGATCCAGCCCGGCTGACCTGCTGCGGATGACGGTTTCCGGAGAGCCAGGCCCTCAGGCGGTGGTTCCGGATCCCGATCGTCGGGCACCTGGACGTGGAGCGCACCTGCACCCCACGCTCGAGTGTTTCGACCTCGCCGTCCGGCGCAAGGCGTTCCCACGGGCCTTCCGGGTCCCGGGTCCGCTCGACGTGACCGGGCTGCGGGACTACCTCGCGCAGCGTGATAAGTAAGAAGCAACACCAATGGCGGCCACCCGGCCGTCCGCGGCGGTCCGGCCGGACCGTTCGTGACCGACATGAAGGCGGGTCATCGACTCATGA
This sequence comes from Kribbella sp. NPDC048915, assembly GCF_040649595.1. Taxonomy (NCBI): domain Bacteria; kingdom Bacillati; phylum Actinomycetota; class Actinomycetes; order Propionibacteriales; family Kribbellaceae; genus Kribbella; species Kribbella sp. NPDC048915. The sequence goes on from NZ_JBEZFT010000015.1 coordinate 27,310, forward strand.
CCACTCGATGAGTGTCTACCGATGAGTGCAAAGCGATGAGCACGTACGTCAACTAACGGTCCGCGCCCCAGGCTCGGACCAGAGGGAGAGTAGTGGCAAAGGTCCGGGTCTACGAGCTCGCGAAAGAGCTCGGAGTTACCAGCAAGGTCGTTCTGACCAGACTGAACGACATGGGCGAGTTCGTCCGTTCGGCATCCTCGACGATCGAGGCACCTGTCGTGCGGAGGTTGGCGGAGGACTTCGAGAAGAACCCGCCGAAGAAGCGCGCGGCCAAGAAGGCCGCCGCCAGCACGTCCGCGGCGCCGCAGGCGACCGCACCAGTGACGTCGGCCCCCAAGCCGGCGCCGTCGGCGCCCACCGGGCAGCCGACAACCCCGAAGGCTCCGGCCGAGCGCACCGCGCCGGCTGCTGAAGCACGTCCCGAGGCGGCTGCGGCTGCCCCGGCCGCGCCCGCCTCGCCGGTCAAGTCCGTTCCGGCGCCGGGTGCCAAGCCCGGTCCGCGTCCGGGCCCGAAGCCGGGTCCGAAGCCGGAATCCGCTCCGGTCGAGTCCGCCCCGGCGGCGTCGGCCGCGGCACCGGCTCCGGCCGAGTCCGCTCCGGCGGCGAAGTCCGAGGCCCCGGCCCCGGCGGCACCGTCGTTCGAGGCGCCGGCCGCGCAGTCTGCCCCGGCTCCGGCCCCGCGCCGGACCGGTGGCGAGTCCCCGGCCCGTCCGGGCCCGCGTCCGGCAACCCCGGGCCCGCGTCCGGCCGGCGGCCAGGGCGGTCAGCGTCCGGGTGGTGCGGCCGGCTCCGGTCCGCGTCCGGGTGCGCCCCGTCCGGGTGCCCCGCGTCCCGGTGCGCCCCGTCCGGGCGGCCAGGGTGGCGGCGGTCCGCGTCCGGGTGCTCCGCGTCCGGGCAACAACCCGTTCAGCTCGACCCAGGGCATGCAGCGCGGCGGTCCGCGCCCGGGCCAGGGTGGCGGCGACCGGCAGGGTGGCGCTCCGAGCCCGGCCGGTATGGCTCCGCGTCCGCCGCAGGGCCGTGGCGGCGACAACCGCGGCGGCAATGACCGTCCGCGTCCGGCCGGTGGCGTTCCGGGTGCTCCGCGCCCCAACCCGGCGATGATGCCGAAGTCCTCGGCCGGTACGTTCACCGGTCGGCCCGGTGGCGGCTCCGGCGGTCCCGGTGGCGGCCGCGGTGGCGGCGGTCGTCCGGGTGGCGGTCCGGGTGGTGCCGGTCCGCGCGGCGGCGGCGGTTTCCGTCCCGGCGGCGGCGGCCCGAGCGGCCCGCCCGGTGGCGGCGGTCGTCCGGGTCCGGGCAACCGCGGACGCGGCGGGACGCAGGGTGCCTTCGGGCGTCCGGGCGGTCCGGCGCGGCGCGGCCGCAAGTCGAAGCGGGCCAAGCGCCAGGAATTCGACAACATGCAGGCTCCGTCCGTCGGCGGCGTGCGCGTCAAGCACGGCAACGGCGAGGTCGTGAAGCTGCCGCGTGGTGCGTCCCTGACGGACTTCGCCGAGAAGGTCGGCGTCGATCCGGCGTCGCTGGTTCAGGTGCTGTTCCACCTCGGTGAGATGGTGACCGCGACCCAGTCGGTGAACGAGGAGACCCTCGAGCTGCTCGGTACCGAGCTCAACTACGACGTACAGATCGTGTCCCCGGAGGACGAGGACCGCGAGCTGCTGCAGTCGTTCGACATCGAGTTCGGCAACGACGAGGGCGACGAGGAAGACCTCGCGCCGCGGCCGCCGGTGGTGACCGTGATGGGTCACGTCGACCACGGTAAGACCAAGCTGCTGGACGCGATCCGGATGGCGAACGTCGTGGCCGGCGAGGCCGGCGGTATCACGCAGCACATCGGTGCGTACCAGGTGACGACCGAGGTCGACGGCGAGCAGCGGGCCATCACCTTCGTCGACACCCCGGGTCACGAGGCGTTCACCGCCATGCGTGCCCGTGGTGCGCAGGCCACCGACATCGTGATCCTGGTGGTCGCGGCCGACGACGGCGTGATGCCGCAGACGATCGAGGCGCTGAACCACGCCCGCGCGGCGGGTGTCCCGATCGTGGTCGCGGTCAACAAGATCGACGTCCCGAGCGCGGACCCGGCCAAGGTGCGCGGTCAGCTGACCGAGTACGGCCTGGTCCCCGAGGAGTACGGCGGCGACACGATGTTCGTCGACGTCTCGGCGAAGTCGCGGATCAACATCGACGGGCTGCTGGAGTCCGTGATCCTGACCGCGGACGCGGCGCTGGATCTGCGGGCCAACCCGCACATGCACGCCGAGGGCATCGCGATCGAGGCCAACCTCGACAAGGGCCGTGGTCCGGTGGCGACCGTGCTGGTGCAGCGCGGCACGCTCCGGGTCGGCGACTCGATGGTGGTCGGTCCGGCGTACGGCCGGGTCCGGGCCATGCTCGACGAGCACGGCAACGCCGTCGAGGAGGCGACGCCGTCGCGTCCGGTGCTGGTCCTCGGTCTGACCGCGGTGCCGGGTGCCGGTGACAAGTTCCTGGTCGTCGACGACGACCGCCGGGCCCGGCAGATCGCCGAGAAGCGCGAAGCCCGCGCCCGGGCGGCCGCCAACGCCAAGCGGCGGGTCCGCCGGACCCTCGAGGACTTCATGGCCTCGATGGAGAAGGGCGAGAGCCAGGAGCTGCTGCTGATCCTCAAGGGCGACGTGTCCGGTTCGGTCGAGGCGCTGGAAGACGCCCTGGTCCGAATCGAGGTCGGCGACGAGGTCAGCTTGCGGATCATCGACCGCGGTGTCGGCGCGATCAACGAGAACGACGTCAACCTGGCCATCGCGTCGAACGCCGTCATCATCGGCTTCAACGTGCGGCCGGCGGGCAAGGCCGGGGACCTGGCCGAGCGCGAGGGCGTGGATGTCCGGTACTACTCGGTCATCTACTCGGCGATCGACGACATCGAGGCCGCCCTGAAGGGCATGCTGAAGCCGATCTACGAGGAGGTCACCCTCGGCCAGGCCGAGATCCGGGAGATCTTCCGCTCCTCGAAGGTGGGCAACATCGCGGGTTGCTGGGTGACCAGTGGCCTGATCCGCCGCAACGCCAAGGTCCGGTTGATCCGGGACGGCGCGGTGGTCGTCGACAACACCGAGCTGTCGTCGCTGAAGAGGTTCAAGGACGACGCGTCCGAGGTCCGCGAGGGCTTCGAGTGCGGTCTGACCATCAACAACTTCAACGACATCAAGATCGGCGACGTCGTCGAGGCCTTCGAGCTCCGCGAGAAGCCGCGCAGCTGACAGGGCTGACAAGCAGGCGGTGACCCGGCCCGGGTCGCCGAGGAGTAACGTCCGGAGAGGCGCTGGTCGCCTCTCCGGACGTTGCCATGAAATGCCATGAACGAGGGAGTGAGCCCGATGGGTGAAGCAAGGGCGAAGCAGCTGGCCGACCGGATCCAGGTGCTCGTCGCGGAGCTGCTGGAGCGCCGGGTGAAGGACCCGCGGCTCGGGTTCGTCACGGTCACCGATGCCCGGCTGACCGGTGACCTGCGCGAGGCCAGCATCTTCTACACGGTGTACGGCGACGAGCGCGCGCGGGCCGACACCGCGGCCGCTCTGGAGTCGGCGCGGGGCCTGATCCGCAGCGAGGTCGGCAAGGCCCTCGGACTGCGCCACACGCCGAGCGTGGCGTTCTTCCTGGACGCTGTCCCGGAGACCGCCGGGCACATCGAGGAGCTGCTGGAGAAGGCCCGGATGGCCGACGCCGAGGTGGCCAAGGCCGCCGCGGGCGCGAAGCCGGCCGGGGACGCGGATCCGTACAAGCACAAGGACGACGACGAGGACGAGCAGGACTGAGCGCGCGTTGAGCCTCGAATTCACACCGGCCTCGGACGGCATCGTCGTCGTCGACAAACCGGCCGGGATGACCTCGCACACCGTCGTCGCCAAGATCCGCCGGCTGGTGGGGACCCGTAAGGTCGGCCATGCCGGCACGCTGGACCCGATGGCGACCGGTGTGCTGGTCGTCGGCCTGAACCGTGCGACCCGGCTGCTCGGGCATTTGCAGCTGGCCGACAAGTCGTACGACGCGACGATCCGGCTCGGTGCCACGACGACCACCGACGACGCCGAGGGCGAGATCGTCAGCACTGCCTCGGTGGACGGCGTGACGGCCGAGGCGATCTCGGCCGCCGTCGAGGGGTTCCGCGGTGAGATCTCGCAGGTGCCGTCGAAGGTCTCGGCGATCAAGGTCGACGGCCGGCGGGCGTACGAGCGGGTCCGCGCGGGCGAGGAGGTCGCGCTCAAGGCGCGGGCCGTGACCGTGTCGCGCTACGAGATCCTCGACGTCCGCCCGGACGCGGACGGGATCTCGGTGGACGTCTCGGTCGACTGCTCGAGCGGCACGTACATCCGGGCGCTGGCCCGCGACCTCGGCGCCGAGCTCGGCGTCGGCGGGTACCTGACCGCGCTGCGCCGTACCCGGGTCGGTGCGTTCGACCTGGCGCAGGCGCATTCGCTGGAGGCGTTGGCGAAGTCCTTCGAGTGGGTGCCGATCGCGGAGGTTGCCGCGGGCACCTTCCCGCGGTACGACGCGGACGAGGAGCGAGCGGCCGCGATCCGCACCGGCCGCCCGCTCCAAGGCCTCGACCTCGCCCCGGGGCTGAACGCGATGTTCGCCCCGGACGGCACCTTTCTGGCGCTCTACGAGCCGCACGGCCCGGTCGCGAAGCCGACGGCGGTCTTCGTCGGCTGACCCTCGATCAGCCGACGAGAACCAATCAGTTGGCTGGCCGTTTGCGCAGCGGTCAGTTTGGCGCAGCTGATCAGTTTGCGCAGCCGGACCACAACACGGCGCGGGCGAAACCGTAGTCGCGGTCGCCGACGGCGTCGTACGTCGAGCCGCGCTCGAACAGGTACTTCACCGTGTTGTAGCCCTCCGCGTCGATCGCGTACTGCGTACCGTCGGGTCGCTCGACGAAGGTCTTGCCCTCGGCGGTCAGGTACGCGACGTCGCCGGAGCCGTTCACCGCGTCCAGAACGGTCGGGAACGTGACCACCTTGTCGTTGTCCAGGCTCCAGCGGCCGCCGAAGACCGCGCCGCCGTCGGTGTACTGGATGCCGATGAACCAGTCGCCGCGGATCTCGGTCAGCGACACACCCGCACCGTCCTCGCCGGTGACCGGCGTCCCGGCCTGGTTCCAGCGCGTCCAGACCATGCCGATTTCCTGGTCCCCGTCGAAGGTGCTGCCGACGACGGTGCCGTTCTCGTTGATGTCCACGCCGTACGCCTGCTCAGCGGTGGGCAGGCGTACCGGGTGACCCTTCGCGGGCCAGACCACCGGCACCGATCGGCCGGTGGCGGCGTTCACGCCGGACCCGACGACGTCACCGCGGTCGTTGATCGCCCGGACGGTGATCCCGCGGACCGACGGCGGCGCCGTGAGCTCGCGGATCGTGCCGTCCTCCGAGCGCAGCCACGACCGGACCGTCCCGTCGGCGCTCGTCGTGCTGCCGAGCACAGTGCCTTCCCGGTTCACGTCGAGCAGCGCGGTGTCGCCCGGGAACGGCTCGACGACCTTCGGTTCGCCGCCGTCGGTCCACAGCAGCGGGCGGTGGGTACCGTCCTCGAGCTGGACGGTGCCGACCTGGTAGCGACCGCTGGAGTCGGACGTGCCGACCGCGGCGAAGACGTTGACCGGCAGCCCAGCCGGGAGCGGAAGCTCCTTGGCCACGCAGCTGGCTGCCGGTGCCTGAAGGGCTGCCGGTGCCTGACTGCCTGCCTGGGCTTGGCTGCCTGCTTGGGCCGATTGGGGTGCCGCCGGCTGGGCTGCAGCCGGTGAGAGTCCGGTGACGATCGGACCGGCCAGCAGCGCGGACAAGCCGGCCACGGTCGCCAGGAGCACGGGCATCTTCATAGCTTCCCCTTCACAACGTCTGCGTTGTCCCCTACTCCTGCTCGATGCGGCGGCGGGGCCGATTGTTGTCGGTGGTCGCCGTTAGCGTGGTCAGGTATGAGATACGGGTTCGTGATGGCGTACGGCGATGCACGGGACGCGGCCGAGCTGGCGGTGATCGCGGAGGACCACGGGTGGGACGGGTTCTTCGTGTGGGAGTCGATCTGGGGGATCGACGCCTGGGTGATGCTCGGTGCCGCGGCGATGACGACGCGACGGATCCGGCTCGGCACGATGCTGACGCCGTTGCCGCGCCGCAAACCGTGGGACGTCGCCGGTCAGGTCTCGACCGTCGACAACCTCAGCAACGGCCGGGTGATCCTCGCGGTCGGGCTGGGGGTGACGGGGGAGGACCGGTTCTGGTTGTTCGAGGACGATCCGGGGCGGAAGGTGCGCGCCGAGCTGATGGACGAGTCGCTCGAGATGCTGCAGCACTTGTGGCGCGACGAGCCGTTCGAGTTCACCGGTAGGCACTACCGTGCACGCAAGGTCCCTGAGCTGATGCCACCGGCGCCGCCGCCACCGGTGCAGCAGCCGCGGGTGCCCACGTGGGTCGTCGGCGCCTGGCCGCGTCCGAAGTCGATGCGCCGGGCCGCGTTGCAGGACGGCTGGCTGCCGAACTACGTCGTACCGCCCGGGCAGGAGCGCGGTGAGTGGACGCCGGACCTGCTCGCCGAGGGCGTCGAGTGGATCCGCCGCGAGCGCGCGAAACACGGGTTGACCATGGACGGGTACGACATCGTCGCCGAGGGCACCACGTCGGCCGACGACGCGGATCCGGCGGCGACGGTTCGTCCGTGGGCCGAGGCCGGTGCGACCTGGTGGATCGACGCCGACTGGTCCTCGATGGACCGTGACGTCGTCCGGCAGACCGCCGAGCGCCGGTTGAAGGCCGGACCGCCGCGCGTCGATTGACCGGCACGTACCCTGGAGAGGTGCGTTCTCGCCCGACGTTGGAGTGGGCCCCAGGGCCTGAGGTGTTGGCGTTGGAGCCGGGGGCGACGGACGTCCGGCCGGTTGCGGACGTCGTCCGGGGTGGGCGGGTCGTCGTGCTCAGCGGGGCCGGGATCTCGACCGAGTCGGGGATTCCCGACTACCGCGGCGAGACCGGCAGCCTGCGCACCCATACCCCGATGACGTACGGCGACTTCGTCGGCAGCGAGGCCGCGCGGCAGCGGTACTGGGCGCGCAGCCATCTCGGCTGGCGCACCATCGCCCGCGCCGCCCCGAACGACGGCCACCGGGCGGTCGCGGCGCTACAGGCGTGTGGCTACCTGAGCGGCGTCATCACCCAGAACGTGGACGGCCTGCACCAAGCCGCCGGCGCGCGCGACGTCATCGAGCTGCACGGCAACCTTGACCGCGTCATCTGCCTCGACTGCGGGACGACGTCCGCCCGTGAGGTCCTCGACCAGCGGCTGCGGGACGCCAACCGCGAGTTCACCGCGGAGGCGACCCGGATCAATCCGGACGGCGACGTCGAGCTGCCCGAGGAGGTGGTCCGCACGTTCACCGTCGTGCCGTGCACAGTCTGCGGCGGCACGGTCAAACCCGACGTGGTCTTCTTCGGCGAGAACGTCCCGAAGGCCCGGGTCGAACGCTGCTACCGGATGATCGACGACGCGAACGCTGTGCTGGTGCTCGGCTCGTCGTTGACCGTGATGTCCGGATTCCGCTTCGTGCGGCACGCGGCCAAGGCCGGTACGCCGGTCCTGATCATCAACCAGGGTCTGACGCGCGGCGACCCGTACGCGACGTACCGGGTGAATCTGCCGCTCGGGCGGGCGCTGACCGAGCTGGCGCACCAGGTCACAGCCGGGGAAGAAACCGGCGGGCCGAGCCACGCGTGAGGTGGCTCGGCCCGTGGTCCGCAGTACGGATTGGAAAGGGTCAGCGTTGCGCGCTGGTCCGTACGCGGAACTGGGAGGCCAGATCGGCCAGTTGGGGTGAGGCCTTCGCCTTCGTGGCGAGCGTGCGGGCCTGACTCGCCCACGCGGCCTGCTCGGAGGCGGTGACGACCGGCGCCTGACCGGTCAGAGTCTTGTAGGTGATCGACGCGACGCCGGCCTGGCCCTCGAAACGCGGGTGGTAGTTCAGCGCCCGCAGCAGGTTGATGTCCTTGCCCTGGATCCAGGCCTGGCCGTCCGGTGCGCAGGCGTCGTGACCGGTGGACGGCGTGAAGGTGTCGACGTACGTCGCTCCGCCCGCGGCGGCCGCGTTGGCGACGGCGGCGTTGAGCGCTTCCTCGATCGAGTACAGGTAGGCGTAGTCGCCGTCCGCGAACGGCAGGATCGACGGGCAGGTGCCGTGCTTCGGCGCGATCTTCGGGTATCCGATCAGCAGGATCGTCGCCTTCGGGGACCGGGCGCGGATGCCGTGCACGACCGCTGTGATCCGGGCCTGGGTCTGGGTGATCTTCGCGCGCAGCGTGTCCACGCCGTCGACCGTGAAGTGCGCCTTGCAGGGCGCGCCGGCCGGGTCCGAGGCGCGCAGCCCGGGGCAGGTGCCGATGATGTCACCGAAGACCCCGAAGTCGTTGCCGCCGATGCCGAGCGTCACCAGGTCGGTGTCGGCGGTCAGCGCGTTGAACTGCGGCGGGGCGGTGCCGAGCGCCGTGCTCTGCGGCTGGGTCATGTTCGTGGTGTCGGCGCCGCCGCAGCTCACGTCGGTGAACCGCCACACGTGCAGCGCCGCCGCCAGCATCTTCGGGTAGTTGCTGAACGACCGCGCGCAGCCGAGCGACAACAGGTCGGCCAACGGGACGAACGGAGCCGAGGTGTACGAGTCACCGAGCGCGACGTACCTGGTGAAGCGCGCCTTCGTGACGGGCGTCCTGGTGGTGAGCGTCCTGGTGGTGAGCGACTTGGTGGTGAGCGACTTGGCGGTGAGCGTCACGGCTGTGGGCGAGCTTGCGGTGGCAGCGGTGCCGGCCGTGGTCGCAGTGGCGGCGGCGGTGATGGCAGCGGTGGCAGCGGTGGCAGCGGTGGCAGCGGTGCCGGCAGTGGTGGTCGTGGTGGTGATGGCAGTGCCGGCAGTGGTCGTGGTGGTGGCGGCAGCGGTGGCGGTGGTCGTGTGGACGGCGAGCAGTCCGCCCGTCAGCGCGAGCGACGCGCAGGCAGCGACCAGACGGCGTGACTTCACGAGACCTCCCCAGGCTCACGGTGCGCGGCCCACCCTAAATTGAGTGACTCCCCGATTACAAGGGGTGATCGTGGACCTGGTGAAAGCAACCGGCACCGGACGTGGAATCCTGCTGCCATGCGTGTCTGGCACGGATTGGACGAGGTGAGCCCGGACTTCGGGCCGTCCGTCGTCACGATCGGCAACTTCGACGGTGTGCACAAGGGTCATCAGGAAGTGCTCGCGCACGCCCGCGCGCGGGCGGACGAGCTGGGCGGTCTGCCCGTGGTCGCGATGACGTTCGACCCGCACCCGATGCGGGTCCTGCGGCCCGACCACGCGCCGCAGATGCTCACCGACCCCGAGTGGCGCGCCGAGCTGCTCGGCGCGGCCGGGGCGGACGCGGTGCTGATCCTCCCGTTCAGCAAGGAGGTGTCGCAGTGGTCGCCGGAGGACTTCATCGAACGGACGCTGGTGAACGCCCTGCGCGCGAAAGCCGTCGTCGTCGGTGAGAACTTCCGCTTCGGTCACAAGGCGGCCGGCCACGTCGACACCCTGGTCCAGGCGGGAACGCAGTACGGCTTCCAGGTCGAGGGGCTGAGCCTCGCGGGCGACCAGCAGCCGTGGTCGTCGACGTACGTGCGGCAGCGGCTCGCGGACGGCGATGTGGAGGGCGCGACTGCGGCGCTCGGCCGTCCGCCGCGGGTGACCGGGGTGGTCGTCGAGGGCGACAAGCGCGGCCGCGAGCTCGGCTACCCGACCGCGAACATCCCGGCCGATCCGGGTGCGGCGGTTCCGCAGGACGGTGTGTACGCGGGGTGGCTGACGGTCCTCACCCCGGCGCCGGGCGCTCCGGCGTACCCGGATCCGCTGCCGGCCGCGATCAGTGTCGGCAGCAACCCGACGTTCGACGGCGTGGACCGCCGGGTGGAGTCGTACGTGCTGGACCGGGACGACCTGGAGCTGTACGGCGCGACGGTGGCGATCGACTTCGTGGCGCGACTGCGTGGGACGCAGATCCGGTTCGACAGCATCGACGAGCTGCTGGTGCAGATGAAGGCCGACGTGGACGGAGCACGCCGCTTGCTGAGCGGTGACGCGGACTAGTGCGCGGGTTGGTGGGCTGACTGGTGCACCACCCGGGGCACCGACTGGCGCACCGGCTGGTGCACGGCGGGGCTGATTAGGGCAGGCGTCCACGGACTGATACGCTGGCTGCTGCCGTCTGAACGGCCGCGGACAGAGAGTGCTCGGGTGAAGAAGCCCCGGTGCGCCGCGCAACGGAAATCGAGAGGAATCCTGTGCCATCTGTTGATGCCGCAACGAAGAAGCAGATCATCAGCGAGTACGCGACCACCGAAGGTGACACCGGGTCCCCCGAGGTCCAGGTCGCGCTGCTGACGCAGCGGATCAGCCACCTGACCGAGCACCTGAAGGAGCACAAGCACGACCACCACAGCCGTCGTGGCCTGCTGCTGCTCGTCGGTCAGCGCCGCCGGCTGCTGAACTACCTGGCGAAGAAGGACATCAACCGCTACCGGTCCTTGATCGAGCGGCTCGGCCTTCGCCGATGACGTCGCGAGGAGCGGCCCCCGGAATCCGGGTGGCCGCTTCTGGCGTATCCGCGCCCAGGTGCGGAAACCACAACTGAATACGTAGAACACGCAAGACGTACGAGGCGACGCGAAGCGCGTGGCGGGAGGACGACCGGTCCTCGGTAGTGGCTTTCGGGTTTCAGACGCTGTTTCGGCAGCGCACCGACCCGCGGGCCTCGATCGAAGACCGGCACCCCGGAAGCTCGCGCCTCGCAGTCGTCACACTGTGAGAGAGGGGTATCCCGTGACGGGATCCACCGGTACGCCCATGGAGGGCACCGAATTCTCCGAGGCTGTCATCGACAACGGCAGCTTCGGCACCCGCACCATCCGCTTCGAGACGGGCCGGCTGGCCCAGCAGGCCGCCGGTTCCGCCGCGGCGTACCTCGACGGCGACACGATGGTGCTCTCGGCCACCACGGCCAGCAAGGACCCCAAGGACCAGTTCGACTTCTTCCCGCTGACGGTCGACGTCGAGGAGCGGATGTACGCCGCGGGCCGGATCCCCGGCTCGTTCTTCCGCCGCGAGGGCCGGCCGTCCGAAGAGGCCATCCTGACCTGCCGGCTGATCGACCGCCCGCTGCGGCCGTCGTTCGTCTCCGGCCTGCGCAACGAGATCCAGGTCGTCATCACGGTCCTGGCGCTGAACCCGGACAAGCTGTACGACGTGCTCGCGATCAACGCGGCCTCGATGTCGACCCAGCTGGCCGGCCTGCCGTTCTCCGGCCCGATCGGCGGCGTCCGCGTGGCGCTGATCGAGGGCCAGTGGGTGGCGTTCCCGACCCACACCGAGCTCGAGGACGCGCTCTTCGACATGGTGGTCGCCGGTCGCGTGACCGACTCCGGTGACGTCGCGATCATGATGGTCGAGGCGGAGTCCACTCCGGGCACGTTCGAGGCCGTCGCCGCGGGCACCCAGGCGCCGACCGAGGAGATCGTGGCCGAGGGCCTCGAGGCCTCGAAGGCGTTCATCAAGACGCTGGTCGAGGCGCAGGCGGACCTGGCAGCGCGGGCCGCGAAGCCGACCGGCGAGTTCCCGGTCTTCCCGGACTACGCCGAGGACGCGTACGCCGCCGTCGAGGCCGCCGCGACCGAGGAGCTGGCGCAGGCGCTGACCATCGCCGGCAAGCACGAGCGTGAGGACGCCACCGAAGCGGTCAAGGCCGCGACCGTGGACAAGCTCGCCGCCGACTTCGAGGGTCGCGAGAAGGAGCTGTCCGCGGCGTTCCGGTCGCTGACCAAGAAGCTGGTCCGGCAGCGGGTGCTGAAGGACAAGGTCCGCATCGACGGCCGCGGGCTGGCCGACATCCGGCCGCTGAAGGCCCAGGTCGGCGTGCTTCCGCGGGTGCACGGTTCGGCGCTGTTCGAGCGCGGCGAGACCCAGATCCTGGGGGTCAGCACGCTGAACATGCTGCGTATGGAGCAGCAGCTGGACACGCTCTCCCCGGAGACGCGCAAGCGCTACATGCACAACTACAACTTCCCGCCGTACTCGACCGGTGAGACCGGCCGGGTCGGTTCGCCGAAGCGCCGCGAGATCGGTCACGGCGCGCTGGCCGAGCGGGCCCTGGTACCGGTGCTGCCGTCGCGCGAGGACTTCCCGTACGCGATCCGCCAGGTCTCCGAGGCGCTCGGGTCGAACGGCTCCACCTCGATGGGTTCGGTCTGCGCCTCGACGCTGTCGCTGCTGAACGCCGGTGTCCCGCTGAAGGCCCCGGTCGCCGGTATCGCGATGGGTCTGATCTCCGGTGAGGTCGACGGCGAGACGCAGTACGTCGCGCTGACCGACATCCTCGGTGCCGAGGACGCGTTCGGCGACATGGACTTCAAGGTCGCCGGCACGAAGGACTTCGTGACCGCGCTGCAGCTGGACACCAAGCTGGACGGTATTCCGGCCAGCGTGCTCGGTGCCGCGCTGAAGCAGGCCAAGGACGCGCGGCTGACGATTCTGGACGTGATGGCCAAGGCCATCGACGCGCCGGGTGAGATGAGCGAGTTCGCGCCGCGGGTCATTTCGGTGAAGGTCCCGGTCGACAAGATCGGCGAGGTCATCGGCCCGAAGGGCAAGATGATCAACCAGATCACCGAGGACACCGGCGCCGACATCTCGATCGAGGACGACGGCACCGTGTACATCGGCGCGACCGACGGTCCGTCGGCCGAGGCGGCCCGGGCCGCGATCAACGCGATCGCGAACCCGACCATGCCGGAGAAGGGCGAGCGCTACCTGGGGACGGTCGTGAAGACGACCAACTTCGGTGCGTTCATCAGCCTGCTGCCGGGCAAGGACGGTCTGCTGCACATCTCGAAGCTGCGTCCGCTGGCCGGTGGCAAGCGGGTCGAGGCGGTCGAGGACGTGCTGTCGGTCGGGCAGAAGCTGCAGGTCGAGATCGCCGAGATCGACGACCGCGGCAAGCTCTCGCTGATCCCGGTGATCGAGGGTGCGGACGAGAAGAAGGCCGACGACAAGGCCGAGTCCGCCGCCGAGTGATGCACGGGTGACTCGCGCCATCACCAGCACCTTGTTGAGCCCGGAGGAGGGCGGTCCGGTGAAACGGACCGTCCTGCCCTCCGGGCTTCGGGTTGTCTCCCAGTCCGTGCCGGGTTTCCGCACGGTGACGTTCGGCCTGTGGGTCGGCGTCGGCTCCCGCGACGAGCCGCCGCGGCAGGCCGGTGCGACGCATTTCCTCGAACACCTGCTGTTCAAGGGCACCGAGCGTCGCGACGCGTTGGAGATCTCCGCCGCGATCGACGCCGTCGGCGGCGAGATGAACGCGTTCACCGGTAAGGAGTACACCTGCTACTACGCGCGGGTGCTGGACTCCGACCTGCCGCTCGCGGTCGACGTCATCTGCGACATGATCACGTCCGCGACGCTCACGCCCGAGGACGTCGAGAGTGAACGCGACGTCATCGACGAAGAGATCGCGATGCACGCCGACGAGACGTCGGATCACATCCACGACCTGTTCGCCGAGCAGCTCTGGGGATCGTCGCCGTTGGGTCGGTCCATCACGGGGACGTCGGAATCGGTCGCCGGACTGTCGCGCCGGCAGATCGTCGGGTGGTACCGGCGTCGTTACAAGCCGTCGAACATCGTCGTCTCGGTGGCCGGGAACGTCGACCACGCGGAGGTCGTTCGCCTCGTTCGCAAGGCGTTCGAGCGGCATTGGGTGACCGAGGAGGCCGAGCCCGCCCCGGTACGCCGCGGCTCCGGCCGGCGCGTACCGACGTACGGCGGAGTGCGGGTGCACCACCGCGATGTCGAGCAGGCGCATCTCGTGCTGGGGCTGCCCGGGTTGTCGCGCAGCGATCCGCGGCGCTACATCGCCGGTGTGCTGCACGGGATCGTCGGCGGCGGGATGTCGTCGCGGCTGTTCCAGGAGGTGCGGGAGAAGCGCGGGCTGGCGTACTCGGTCTTCACGTTCGGGTCGGCGTACGCGGACTCCGGCATGGTCGGCGTGTACGCGGGCTGCCTGCCGAAGAAGGCCCCCGAGGTCCTGGATGTCATCCGCGGCGAACTCGAGGGGATTGCCAACGGCAACATCACGCCCGAGGAACTCCTGCGCGGCAAGGGCCAGATGCGTGGCTCCGTGGTGATGGGGCTGGAGGACACCGGGGCCAAGATGACCCGGATCGCCAAGGCTGAACTCGTTTACGGCGAGCTCCCGACGGTCGACGACATCCTGCACCGCATCGACGCCGTCACTCTGGACGACGTCACGCAACTGGCCGCTGAGCTGTACGCTGGTACGCCTGCCCTGACTGTCATGGGGCCGTTCGACGAGGACACCGCCGCTTTCAAGCTGTGACGCTCGGCCGACTTTCGGTGCTCTTGAGCATGCGCCGACTTCCGGTGCTGTTCAGGAGCCGACTTCTGGCTGCTGTTCAGGGTGCGCCAACTTTCGGTGCTGTTCAGGAGCCGACTTCCGGTGCTGTTCCGGGATCGGCAGACTTCCGGTTCTGTTCAGGAGCCGATTTCTGGCTGCTGTTCAGGGTGCGCCAACTTCTGGTGCTGTTCAGGAGCCGGCTTCCGGTGCTGTTCAGGATCGGCAGACTTCCGGTGCTCGTCAGGAGCCGACTTCTGGCTGCTGTTCAGGGTGCGCCAACTTTCGGTGCTGTTCAGGAGCAGACTTCCGGTGCTTTCAGAACTCGCGGAGCTGTCCTCGAAGTCTTCAGAAGTTGCGGAGCTCTCCGCTGAGTCTTCACAACCCGTGGGCCGAAGGGGCACGCTGGCGGGAGGAGGGCCTGGGGGAGGGGCAAGCAGGAGCCGGCCATGAGCACCATCACACCGGACGCATCCGCACTCGCCGATCTCGGCGCGCACTTCCACGGTGAGCTCGTTCAGCCCGGTGAGCCGTCGTACGACGAACTCCGGCGGGTCTGGAACGGGTCGATCGACCGACGACCCGCCCTGATCGCTCGATGTACGGGCGTCGGCGATATCCAGGCGGCGCTCGCGTTCGCCCGCCGGACGGGTCTGCCGGTCGCGGTGCGCGGGGGTGGACACAGTTTCCCAGGGCACTCGACCTGCGACGGCGGCATCGTCGTCGACCTCGGGTTGCTGAAGGAGATCCACGTCGACCCGGAACGCCGTACGGCGCGGGCGCAGGCGGGGGTCCTGCTCGGTGAACTCGACCACGCGACGCAAGAGTTCGGCCTCGCGACGCCGGCCGGCATCGTCACGCACACCGGTCTCGCCGGATTGACGCTGGGGGGCGGGATCGGCTGGCTGATGCGGAAGTACGGGCTGACCATCGACAACCTGCTCTCGGTCGAACTCGTCACCGCGGAGGGCGACCTGGTCACCGCGAGCGAGGACCAGAACGCGGACCTGTTCTGGGGTATCCGCGGCGGTGGCGGGAACTTCGGGATCGTCACCGAGTTCGAGTTCCAGTTGCATCCGGTCGGGCCGATCCTCCTCGGCGGGACGGTCACCTGGCCGATGCAGGAGTCGCGGGAGGTGCTGCGCTTCTACCGCGAGTGGATCACCGACATCCCGGACGAGCTGACGACCGCCGTGATCCACCGGTGGTTGCCGCCGCTGCCGACGGTTCCGCCGGCGCTGCAGGGGCGGCCGGTGGTGATCGTGCTGGCCTGCTACGCGGGTCCGATCGAGGACGGTCAGAAGGTGCTTGCGCCGCTGAAGGCGTTCGGGTCCCCGCTGCTGGATCTGTGCGTACCTCGGCCGTACCTCGAACTGCAGGGGATGTTCGATCCGAGCTTCCCGCACGGCCGCTGGTATTACATGCGCTCCTGCGACGTCGCCGAACTGACCGACCCGATCGTCGACGTCGCCGTCGAGCGCGGCCAGGCGATCACCGCGCACTGGACGTCGTACCCGATCTTCCATCTCGGCGGCGCGATCTCCCGCGTCCCCGCGGGCAGCACGGCCTTCGGCGGACGGTCCAGTGGACACACCTTCAACTTCGTCGGCGCGACCGTCGGACCCGAGGGCTTCGAGACGCAACGTGAGTGGGTGCGGGAGTCCTGGCACGCCATCGAGCCGTACCAGACCAGCGCCTACATCAATTTCCTCACCGACGAGGGCCCCGAGCGCATCCGATCCGCCTACGGCGCAGCCACCTACGACCGCCTACAAGCCCTCAAGCGTCAGTACGACCCCAGCAACCTCTTCCACCTGAACCAGAACATCCTTCCCCGCTGAGGCTTGTCAGCGGGGAAACGTCGCGACCGTTTCCGGCCCGCGTGACCAGCCGCACGGCAGACGCGGGCCGTGCCAGGCGTGGGCCCGGTACGTCGTGCGACCCGGCGGCTCACCTGGGATTGGTCGATGGTGGCCGTCGCTCGCCCGCGCCGACCACCTGGAGAACACGCGTAAGCGGGTGTACCGGCTGGAGCAGTCGCCAAGCAGTTGGGTGCCAGGGGTGGGGACTTGGGACAGGCGCCCTGCCGTCCGTTGAGAGTGGTCGCTGAGTGGTGGCGGTGGCTGGTCTGGGTCTGCGTGTGGACGGCGCGAGTCGTGGCGAGCTCGGGGTGGTCGCAAGCAGGAGCGTGCCCGAAGGTGGTGGTTGGGCGGTGGTGCTGGCTGGTCTGTTGGGGGTGGCGGCTGGGGTGGTGGTTAGGCGGTGGTGCTGGCCGGTTCGTTGCGGGCGACGGCTGGGGAGGGTGGTCGTGGCTCGTCTGGCACGTGGACCACGGGTGGTTGGTGCCGGCGGGGTGGTTGCCGGGCAGTTGGCAGCCCGAGACCGTGGCGCGGGATGCGGTACCCGGTGCATGTTTGGGTGGTGAATGGGGCGAGGGCGTGCACACTCGACAGACATCCCATGGGTTAAGGGTGTCAAGCTGCGAGTGTTTCGGCGTGGTGTGACCAGGCGGTTGTTTCGTTGTAGGTGGTGCCTGTTTTGAGGCAGCCGTGGAGGATGCCGTGGAGGATGCCGACGAGCCGGTTGGCGAGTTGGCGCAGGGCGGGGTTGTGTTCGGCGCCGCGGGCGCGTTGTTTGTCGTAGTAGGCGCGGGCTCCGGGTGAGGCGGTGAGCGCGGTGAAGGCTTGGCTCATGAGGGCGTCGATGAGCCGGTCGTTGTGGACGTAGCGGGCCAGGGCGACCTTCTTTTTGCCCGAGGCGATGGTGATCGGGCTGGTGGCGGCGTAGTTCTTGCGGGCTTTGGCGGAGGTGTAGCGGTGCGGGTCGTCGCCGAACTCTGCGAGCACCCGGGCGCCGAGGATGGGTCCCAGCCCGGGCTGGGACACGATGATCTCAGCGGCCGGGTGCCGGCCAAAATGTGCCTCCACCTGGCCCTGCAGGGCCGTGACCTGCTCGTCGAGGACGGCCAGCACCGCGACCAGGGCACGGGTCAAGGCGGCGTAGGCGGCCGTGACCACGCCTGGTTGGCCGAGGTGCTCGGTGCGCAGCGCGGCCTGGATCCGCGCGGCCTTGTCGTTGATGCCGCGGCGGCGGGCGCGTTTGAGCGCCGCGCTGATCTGGGCGGTGGTCAGCCGGGCGGCAGATGCCGGGTCAGGCGCCTTGGCGAGCAGCTCGAGGGTGTCGGGCGCGTCGAGGCCCTCGAAGGCGTCCAGCGCGGCGGGGAAGTACTCGCGCAGCGCGTGCCGCAGCCGCTGCGTGGTGCGGGTCCGTTCCCAGATCAGCGTCTTGTGCATCCGGGACACGACCTTGATCGCCTCGGCCTCGGCGCTGTCACCGGCCACCGTGCGCAACTGGTGGGAGTCGGTGCGGACCATGTCAGCCAGCACATGCGCGTCCGCGGCATCGCTCTTGGCCCCCGACACCGCATGCCGTTTGCGGTACTCCTTGGCCTGTAACGGGTTGACCGCGAACACCTGATAGCCGGCGGCCACCAACGCGGCCACCCACGGGCCACGGTCGGTCTCGGTCCCGACCACCACCTCGACCTCATCAAGATCAGCATCGGGATAGACAGCACCGATCTGCTCGGCCAGCATCGCGTGCAGCCGAGCCATCCCCGCTATCCCCTCGGGCAGCCGCGCCTTGGCCAGCACCCGGCCCGCCGGGTCCATCACCTCCATATCGTGATGCGCCTCGGCCCAGTCATCACCCACAAAGAACTTCAACACTCGTCTCCCGCTCTCGGTACCGTTCACCATCAGCAAGCCGGTCGGGAGAACCATCAGCGACCTAATGAAGCAGTGCTCACGGCGCGCCCGCCACACGGGCGGGCCGGGCACGACATCCCATCAGCAATCAACTCTCCCGGTCACCGGCAGGAGCACGCTCTGTCGACAGGACTCAAAAGTCCAGGTAGTGCAACAAGTGCTCACCCACCGGCGGCTTACCAGTCCCGAGTCTGCCAGCGACCGACCCGGTAACTCTCATTAGGTAGAGCACCGGTGAGACGGTGTACGCACAGCTCAATTCACACTCAGGTGCACTACCTGCTGGCTGGGAACGTCCTGCCGAGCTGACACGCCCACGCCTGCGGTGCGGCAGGAAGTCGTGGGTCAGGGAGTGAGTGCGCGAGGACTTCGCGGAGGGTGGCGCTGGCTCGTCTGGGACGGTGCGCGGAGGGCTGGCGACGGGTGGCTGGTTGGATGGTCCAGGCCGACCGGTTCCTGTTCAAGGCCCCGACAACACGCGCCGCGTTGGCGACCAGCGTTTGCAGGGGCGGTGCACGTCCGGGTGGTGAGCTGGAGTGCGGCGGGCGGGCCGCCTGCCGGGCTGGGCATTGGTGGTGGGTGGTGCCTGGTGTCTGGCCGTGGGACCGGGGCGGCGGGGGAGGGCAGGTCGGGGGTGGGATTGGCGCGTGCGCGGGCTTCGGTTGTGGTTGGCAACCGAAGTGGGGGATCGCGTGGGTCAGCTGGCGGTTCGGAGGTACGGCGGTGGGTCGGGGTCGGACCAGCTGGGACGGGTGGCGACGGGGTGGCCGTTGATGAAGTGGATCCTGAGGCGGCCTTGGTGGGCGTTGATGTGGTCGCGTTTGCAGAGCAGGGCGAGGTTGTTGACGGAGGTCGGCCCGCCGTCGGACCAGTGGATGACGTGGTGTGCTTCGCAGATCGCCGGTGGGGCGCCGCACACGATGCAGCCCTTGTCGCGGGCGTTCAGGGCCTGGCGGATCGCGCGGGTGACGAAGCGGAATTCGGTGCCGACGTCGAGTGGTTCGGAGTTCGAACCGAGGACGAGTGGAATGACACCGGCGTCACACGCGAGACGGCGTACGGCTGCGGCGGACAGAAAGTCGCCGTGCACGAGGTTGCCCGTGCCGGTCGAGGAGCGCAGGTCGTTCAGGTCGATGGTGACGGTGATGTGCGGCTTGACCTCGCCGTGGCCGGGTACGCCGGAACCGTCGCCGGCGGCGGTATTCAGCAGGGCGATCAGGGCGTCGGCCTGGCGACGGCCGCGCGTCCGCGGGTCACAGCCGCCGTCGGCGGTCTTGTGCGGCTTGGCGCCGGCGAAGATGAGCGTCCGCAGGAGTTCGGCGTTCTCACCGGCGAGATAACCGCCGAAGCTGACACCCTGATCCGCGTTCTTCAACCAGAACGTCTCGGCACGCCTGGCAGTTTCCTCCGCCGGCTCCGGTCCATCGGTGTCGAGTCGGTTGCGAACCTCGGCACCGAGTTTGCGCAGCTGGTCCGGCGGCAGTACGGCGCCCGCGTCGACCATCGCCTGCGCGGCAACGTCGACATCCTCGGCCGGGACCCTGGCCGAGGCCGGCAACTTCTCGAGCGCGTCAACGATCGTCGCGGCCTGCTTCAAGTTCAGCCACGCGGCACTCGACGCCCCGGCACCGGGCGCTGTTGCGTCTGACGCCGCGCTCCCGGACATCCCGGCGGCGGATGTGCCGGCATTGGACACTGTTGCGTCTGGCGCCGTGGTTCCGGACGCCATGGTTCCGGACGCCGCGGTCCCGGACCTCGTGGCATCGGAGGATGTGTCGGCGTCGAGCGCATCCTCTTCGGTGCCTGGGGCCTCGGCGCCCGCCGACCCGCCGCGCGACAGATCAGACGCAGCTACGCCGCAGCCTGCAGCGCCGGCGTCTCGTGCAGCGGGGTCTGTCGGGGTGAGGGCGGCTGCAACGGCTGGGTATTTGTGGAGAGCGGCGGCGAGGCGGAGCTCTCGTCGTACCTCGGCCGGATCCCTGCGGTGCCGGACCGAGAGGAGCTGTACGGTGTCGCGAGCGCCGAGCTCCTTGGCGCAACCACGCTCATCGAGGGCAGCCGCCAGCTCCATCCGGCGGACCTGGAGACGGTCGAGCTCGGCCTGGGTCGCGTCGAGCGCAGACAGCAGCTCGCCATCGCTCATCGACCAGACCGGTCGCTCGTCCAACATCGTCATGCCGCAACACTAGAACATCCGCCCCGACAGTTTCTCGTCCGCGAAAGTCCTTGTGGACAAGCGATTCCGGCCCACCAGCCGGCCCGCCGACTTGTCCACAGATTCCCGATCGAGCGCTCGAGGCGCAGCGAATCCGGGTACACTCACAAACGACACGTCACGTGATCTGCCACTGGATCCCTGGATGCACGGGCTGGGCTCGCTTGCTGGGATGGCACGCAATTTGCGGCCGACGTGAGTTGCACCGGACTCCCGGCGCAGCTCCGTCCTGCCCCACGCCGAACAGCGCAGAACCAGCGCAGAACCAGCGCAGAACCAGCGCAGAACCAGCGCAGAACCAGCGCAGAACCAGCGCAGAACCAGCGCAGAACCAGCGCAGAACCAGCGTGGTTCCTCGCAGGAACCAGCGTGCTACCTGCGAGGAATCAGCGAGGAACCAGCGATTACTCGTGGGACCTAGGCGAAACCTACGTGGAGTCTGCGTGGAGTCTGCGTGGAGTCTGCGTGGAGTCTGCGTGGAGTCTGCGTGGAGTCTGCGCGGAGTCTGCGTGGAGTCTGCGCACAATCCTGTGGAAGACGATCATCGTGCTCGAAGCGTTCCGTACCGCCCGTCAGCCCGTTGCCGATGCCGTCCGGATCACTCCGGGCTGGTTGACCCTGTACTCGGTTCTGCAACTGCTGCTCGCGATCCTGCCCGGCGCGCAGGTCGTGCTGATCCGCGCGCTGATCGAGTCCGATGACCCCTGGGGACCGTTGCTCGGGCTGACAGTGGTCGTCGGGTCGATGTACCCGTTGACCCAGGTCTCGAATGCGTCCGGTCAACGGATGATGCTGCGACTGCGCCTCGCCCTGCGCGTCGAGTTGGCGCGGGTGGCGGCGCGGTTGAGCCCGAGCCGGCTGGCTGAGCCTGACGTGGTCCAGGATCTCGAGGCGAGCCAGGCCGCGACCCACGCGATGAGTGACGTCGCGGGGAAGCCGGTCCAGGTGTTGAGTGCGGCTGTCACCTCCGTCGTTCTGTGCGTGACGATCTCGTCGATCAACGTGGCGTCGGGCCTGCTGGTGCTCGCGGCGTTGGTGCCGACGGTGGTCGCGTTCACGGTGATCTCGCGGATGGAGGCACGCGGGTAGCCGGAGGTGGGTGGGTACGAGCGCAAGGCGGCGTACGCGACCGAACAGCTCATCCAGCAACGCCCTGGTACCGAACTCGCAGTGCTCGGATCCGGATGGAAGGTGGCCGAGCTCGTCGCGGCGGCGCGGGCGCGGGCGACGGCAGTGCTCGATCGGATGATTCGTACGGCGATGCTCCTCGAACTGGCCGCGGCGCTCGTGACGGTGCTGTTGTTCGGCGGAGCGCTGCTGGCCTTGGTGATCGGTGGTGCCGGCGGGGAGTAGCCGCCGCGGCGGTGGCGGGGACCATCGGCGGCTTGAACGCGATTCGCCAGTGTGGCTACGCGTTCGGCAGTATCGTCACCGCGGCGCCGCAGGCCGCGATCTACCGGCGATTCGTCCGCAGCGTTCCGGAGACGCCGGCCCGCGCCGTCGTACCCGTTGTGCATTCTGTTGCTCTGGACAACATTTCGTTCCAGTACCCGGGTGCGCCCGAGCCGACGTTAGCTGACGTGTCGCTCCATGCCTGTCGCGGTGAGCTGGTGGCGTTGGTCGGCGTCAACGGTGCAGGCAAGTCCACGGCGGTCAACCTGCTCATCGGCGCGCTACGGCCGCACCGCGGCCGGGTGCTGATCAACGGTGACGATGTGTCCGCGCTGTCGGAGGGGGAGCGGCTCGCGCATTTCGGGCTGCTGGTGCAGGAGTTCGGCCGGTTCGAGTTCACGCTCCGCGACACGGTCGGTCTCGGGGCGCCGGGCGCGGTCACGGATCGGGACATTCGAGCGGCACTGTCGGGCTCGTTCGCGGCTGAGCTTCCGCTCGACACCCAGCTGGGGCAGCAGTGGGGCGGGACCGGGATCTCCGGTGGCCAGTGGCAACGCCTCGCCTTGGCGCGGATCCGGTTGCGATCGGCCGGCGTGTGGATTCTCGACGAGCCGACGTCCGCGATCGACGCCGAGGCGGAGCGCGAGATCTTCGCCGAACTCCGCCGGACGAGCGCCGGCCGGATCACGATCGTGGTCTCACACCGCGCGTGGACCCTCCGCGGGATGGACCGCATCTACGTCATCGACGCCGGCGCCGTCGTCCAGCAGGGGACCTACGACGAACTGATGAACCATCCCGACGGCCGCTTCGCCCGCCTGTTCGCCACCCAGGCCGAGGGCATTTGACCGACTGCTCGCCACCCAGGCCGAGGGCAGCTGACTGCCTGCTGAAGGCGGGTTCCGCGCTCAGAACCGGGCGGTGAACTTCAAGTTGACAGCTCTCGACGGTCTAGTCGGAATCGTTTCCATTGACTACAGTTTTGGCACTTCGTCCAACCCCGCCCTGTTGGAGTGCCATGTCTGCCGCCCGTCATCGTCGTGTCCTGGCTGTCCTGCTGACCGTCGTTCTTGCCCTGGCGGGTGCCACGGTGGTGACCACTCCACGTGCCGTCGCCGAGCCGACGGCACCCGATCCGGTCGCGCTGGTCGACCCGTTCGTCTCGACATCCGGCGACCACGGCAACGACCTGCCCGGGGCCCAGGCGCCGAACAGCCTGGTCAAGGTCAACCCGATGACGTCGCCGGGACGCAGCCACTCCGGGTACGACTACGCGCAGAGCAACATCAACGGATTCACGCAGACGAACCTCGACGGCGTCGGCGGGTCCGGGGCCGGCGGGGACCTGCTGGTCGTGCCGACCTCGGTCAGGTACGACGCGCGGCCGAGCGCAGCGTCGTACGCGCACCCGTTCAGTCATGACGACGAGCAGGCCACGCCCGGGTACTACCGGGTCGGGCTCGGCGCGATCGCCGGCCGGGACGGCGCGGTCACCCACCCGGAGGGAAAGATCGCCGCGGAGGTCACCGCGACCACGCGGACGGCGCTGCACCGGTACACCTTCCCCGCCGGGCAGACTCCGTCGCTGGTGCTCGACCTGAACAACAACTTCACCCAGCGCCTCGCCTCCGACCTGCGGACGACGTCTTTGGCCGACGGTCGACTGGCGATCAGCGGATCGTTCACCGGTTTCTTCAACCGCGCGACGTACCGCCTGTACTACTACGCCGAGACCGACCAGCCCGTCGTGCAGCGGCAGACGTGGGCCGACGGCACCACGCTCGCGGACGTCGCGTCCCGCAGCGGCCGCGACACCGGCGCCGTGCTCACCTTCGCCGACACGACACAGACGGTCGGCCTGAAGATCACGCTGTCGCCGATCAGCAGCGACCAGGCCAGGATCGACCAGACCGCGGAGCTGGGCGAAAAGACGTTCGACACGGTGCGCCAGGGCACCGCGCAGGCCTGGAGCCGGATGCTGCAGCGGGTCGGCATCACCGCATCGGACCGCAGCGACCCGACGGGTGAACTGCGCAAGCTTTTCTACACGCACCTGTACCGCATGTTCGCGTTGCCGATCAACGCCACCAGTACCTCCGGAACGTACCGCGGTGTCGACGGCTCGGTGCACAAGGTCGACAGCTACACCTACTACGACGGCTGGTCGTCGTGGGACGACTTCCGCAAGTACTCCGTGATCGCGTACGTCGCTCCCGACCTCTACCGGGACATCATCCAGTCGCTCATCACCCGCATGGCCGATCAGGCGGCCAGCGGCAGCTCGGACGTGTTCAAGCCGGTCCAAGGCGTGCCGAACGTCCGGTACGAACGATCCCCCGTGATCGTCGCGGACGCGCTGTCGAAGGGCTACACCGGGTTCGACCGGCTCGCTCAGGCGTACCCGGTACTGCGTGACCTGACCGGCTACTACTCGGGACAGCAGCTGCGTCAGGGGTTCATCGCGGACCGGCCCGGCGACATGGTCCAGCGCGGGTACGACCAGTGGGCGCTCGCGATCATCGCCGACACGGTTGGCCGCACCAACGATGCTGCGACGCTGCGCAGGCAGGCGCTGCTCCCGATCGCGAACCAGTACCAGCCGGGCGCGTGGACAGCGGCCGACGGTACGCCGGTCGCGCTGCTGACTCCACGCAACAGCAGCGGCGCGTGGACCGAGGTCGACCACGAGAAGTTCGAGAGCGCGAACCTGTACCAGGGCACGCCATGGCAGTACAACTGGTACCCGGCGTACGACATGGCCGGGCTGATCAAGGCCACCGGCGGACGGCACGCGGCCGAGCAGGCGTTGCGGCATCTGTTCGGCGAGGACGACCCGGACAACGGTCACGCGATGCTGCACTCGAACGCCAACGAGATCGACCTGCAGGCGCCGTACCTGTTCAACTATGTCAACCAGCCGGCCCTGACGCAGAAATGGGTTCGGGCGATCTACACCCAGGAGACCTGGAACCGCTACATCGCCACCGGCCGGACCGACGGGAACCAGCCGCCGTCGAACGGTGGTGAGTTCACTCCGCCGATCAAGACCAAGGTCTACCAGCTCGCACCCGAGGGTTTCCTGCCGACGATGGACAACGACGCCGGCACGATGTCGACGATGTTCGTCGCGGCCGCGCTCGGCCTGTTCCCGGTGACGGCCGGCTCGTCGCAGTACCAGATCGGCACGCCGTTCTTCGACGCGGCGACGATCTCGTACCCGACCGGGCGCACCTTCACCGTGTCGGCCCGCAACGTGTCGCCCGACGACTTCTACGTTCAGACGGCCAAGCTGAACGGTCGCGGTTTCGGCAACACCTGGATCGACTTCGGCACGATCACCGCCGGCGGCACGCTCGACTTCACGATGGGCGCCGCGCCGAGCCAGTGGGGCGCCGACTCCGCTCCGGCGTACTCGCTGAGCAACCCGCCCGGCAACGACGACCCGCACACCTACAAGGTGACCGCCGACCGCACGACGCTCGCGGCCGGCGCCGACGGCAAGCTCGCCGCCGCCTCGACCCTCACGTTCGCCAGGCCGGTGAAACTCGCGGCGCGCGTTGGTACCGATCTGGTCCGCGCGGGCAGTGCGCGCGTTGTCGGATTGCCCAACGGCGTCGCGGCAACGGTGACCGTGTCCGGCGCGTCGACTGTCAGCGTGCGAGTCAACGGCACGTTGCGCGCCGAGGCGCAGGTCTGGATCGAGTTCACCGATGCCGCGTTCAAGGGTGGCGTGAAGGCGCGCCAACTCACCGGTCAGGCGATCGCACCGACCACGCCGATCACCTTGTCGATGGCCGCGGTGGACCGTGCCGCACTGGGCAAGCTCGTCGGCGACGCCTTGCTCGAGCGACAGGGCAACTACTCGGTCACCTCGTACCGGGCGCTCACGGCGGCCCTCGCGCGTGCCAAGGCAGTGCTGGACGATCCGGCCGCCGCAGGCGCTGACCTGCGTGCGGCGAAGGAGTACCTGCGGAGCGTCGCCGACTCGCTGACGCTCAGCGAGGGCGGGTACCGCGTGCTGCAAGGTGAGGAGTCCGACGACTGGTCCGGTCCGCCGCTGAACAACCAGGCCTACATGTCCGCCGGCAACCTCGGCGGGGTGACGGACGGCTCCTGGATCCGCTACCTCGACCTGGACTTCACCGGAACCACTCCGAAGTACCTGCTGGTGCACTACGCCAGCTACCGCGCTCCCGATACCCCATCGGCCGGGCTGCAGGTCCACGCCGGTGACAAGGACGGCCCGGTGGTCGGTACGGCGAGCCTGCCCGGCACCGGCGGCTGGGGCAACTACCAGACGATCGTCGTCGAGCTGACGAACCCGTCGGCACTCGTCGAGGCCAAGTCCGTCAGCTTCACGTTCAGCACCCCGCCCGGCGAGGAGTGGGTGTCGAACTTCGACTGGTTCCAGTTCACGCAGTCGCTGCAGTCCGACCCGAACGCGCCGTACCTGCTCGAAGCCGAGTCCTGGACCGGCAACAGCGGCGGCAACTTGAAGAACGAGAGCAACACCTGGGCGTCGGGTCCGGTGGCCAACGTCGGCGGGATCAACGACGGCAGTTGGCTCGACTACACCACGGTCGACTTCGGCGCCGTGCCCGTCACCGACATCTCGGTGCACTACGTGAACAACACCGCTCGCTGCGGCACGGACTCGCGGCTGGACGTCTACGTGGACGCGGCCAATCCCGCGAACCCGGGTACGCCGTTCGTCACCGTGCCGTTGCCGGCCACCGGTGACAACTGGACCGCGGACGGCACCACCAGCATCGCGCTGCCCACGGCGCTGACCGGACGCCACCGCCTGACGATCGTCAACCGCTCCACCACCGACGCCGGACACCCGTACGTCGCGAACCTCGACAGCTTCACCTTCACCATAGCGCCGCAGAACGCGCTCGACGTACAGGCCGAGACCTGGCAGTCGAACAGCGGCGACCCGCTGAAGGTCGAGAACAGCAACTGGAACGACGGACCCGTGGTCAACGTTGGCGGTACCTACGATGGTGCCTGGATCGACTACGGAACGGTCGATTTCGGCAGCACCGGGCGCAATCAGGTCAGCGTGCACTACACCGGCAACTCCGGCCGTGTAGGCAGCAACCCACGGCTGGAGTTCCACCTGGACGCGAGCGATCCCGCACAGCCCGGTGAGCCGATCGCGACCGTTGCGCTACCCGCAACCGGCGCCGACTGGAACACCGCCGGCACGGGTACGGCGACCATTTCGACCCCTGTCACCGGCAGCCACCGGTTGTCGGTGGTGGTGCGCGCCAACACCAGCGCATCACTGCCGTACGTCGCAAACCTCGACAAGTACACGTTCAGCACCGAGCAGCCTCCGGCGACCGTCGACAAGTCGCGCCTGACGCAGGCAATCGCGACGGCAGCGCCGTATCTGGCCAACCTCGGCAGGTACCTCCCGATCGCCGCCGCCGTACTGCAGCGGGAGTACGACGCCGCGCAGGCGCTACTGACCGACGAGGGAGCGACGCAGAGCCAGGTCGACGCGCAGACCCGGAGTTTGCTGCTGGCAACCAGCCAACTCGTCTCCAAGCCCCGGCGTGAACTGGAGGCGCTGGTCGCCGCCGCCGAGTCACGCACCAACCAGCGCTACACGGATGCGTCCTGGCAGACGTTGCAGAATGCGATCGCGCAGGCCAAGCAGGTGCTGGCGGACGCGGCGTCCACCGACGCCGCTCTCACTCAGCAGCGGCAGCGGCTGCAGGTTGCGATCGACAGTCTGCAGACGAAGGCGAAGACGGCACCGTCGATTCCGCTCAACGTGGCGGCCGGCGGGCAGGACTCGGCGCTGACGGTGAGTTGGCAGGCCCCGGCCGACGACGGCGGCAGCGCAGTCACTGGCTACCTCGTCCGCTTGGACGACGGGCACGAGCTGCGGGTCGACGATCCCGAGCAGCACGTGGTGACGTTCAGCTGGCTCACGGCCGGCCGGAAGTACGCCGCTTCCGTCCGCGCGATCAACGCCATCGGCACATCGCCGGGATCGCCGTGGACGGCGCCGTACACGGCCGCCTCGTCGCCAACGGCAACGACGGCAGCGACGGCAGCGACGGCAACGACGGCAACGACGGCAACGATGGCAACGACGGCACCGAAAGCCCAGGCCGACGGCCAGGTGCGGCTCGCCGACGACTACCCGTCCGACGCCTGGCCGACCGATCAGTACCTCCAAAACCTGCTCGGTGCGTTCCCGAAACTGCCCGAAACGATCAGGAGCACCACGACGCGGGTCGACCGCGATCAGGTCGTGGCCGCCAACGACAAGGTCGCGCTCGCGATCAACAACGCCGCCACCACCGCGGAGATGAACCGGGCACAGGTCGACGCCGATCACCCGCTGCGCGAGACCGGGTCCGACGCGCTCGGCTCGCGGCTCGGCCCGATCTACCGCGAGGCGCTGGCCGCCGGTGAGTTGCCGCAGACCAAGGCCGTCCTCGACCGGGTCGGGCAGCGCATCCCCGGCGCGGACGCGGCCAAGGGCTTCTGGCCGTACGACCGCCCGTTCCTGCGACTCGGCCTGGCCAGCAAGGGCGGCCTGATCATGGACTCGCCGGCCGGCGGGTACGACGGTTACGCCGGCAGCCCGTCGTTCCCCAGCGGTCACACGTACGGCGGCTACATCGAGCACACCACGCTCGCGACGCTGCTGCCCGAGCTGGCGCCGACGATCCTTGCGCGCGCCTCGGAGTACGGCAACAACCGGATCGTGAACGGCTTCCACTACCCGCTGGACGTGATGGGCGGGCGGATGATCGCGCAGTCGGTGGTGGCGCACCGGTGGGCCGACCCGGAGTTCGCGCCGGCGCTGGAGCTGGCGCACAAGGAGATCGAGTCGGTGCTGGCGGCCAAGTGCGAGGCGGCGGGCTACGCGACCCTCAAACTGTGCGCGGGCGATCCGTACGCCGGGCTCAGCGACGCGGCCGCGACGCAGCTCTACACGTACCGCCTCGACTATGGCTTCCCGCGGGTCGGACCCGCGGGCCGGTCGGAGGTCGTGCCGACGGAGGCGGCCGAGCTGCTGACCAGCACCTTCCCGGAACTCACCGACGCGCAGCGGACCGACATCCTGCGACAGACCGCGCTGGACTCGGGCACCGGGCTCGACCGGACCGCGGAGGGTGCGGACAGCTGGATGCGGATCAACCTGTCGAAGGCGATGACCGCGACGTACCGGATCAACGCCGACGGGAGCGTCACGGTCACGAACTACGACGACACCACGGCCGGCAGCGTCTCGACGCTCAGCCGGATCACCGTGAACGGCACGCCGATCGACGGCTTCGACCCGGCGACCAGGACCTACATGGTCGACTGGTGCGGCGTGCCGCCACGCCCGCGGGTGGGAGGCGTCCCCACGATCGCCGGTGCGACGACGAAGGTCTCCACGTCGCCCGGTTCGGACCGGACAGTCATCACCGTCACCTCGGCGAACCGGCGCAGTACGACGACGTACGCCGTCGAACTGCACCGCTGCCGATGACCAGGATTCATGATCCGCGTAGTTAACTAGAGCCGGTGACCGGCCTTCTGGGATTCGTCCGCCTCGCCTGGCGCGCCGGGCGAGGGCTGACGATCCTCACGGTCACGGCGATCGTTGGGTCGGCCGCGGCGCCGCTGGGGATTGCGGTGTCCATCGGGCAAGTCGTTGCCGGGATCACCGGTGACGACAGTCGGCGTGCGACGGCCTGGGCTGTGGCCGGCGCGGCGTGTCTGTTGCTGCAGTGGTTCGCAGGCGCGCTGCTGCGGGTTTCGGCGACCGCGCTCGGCGATCGGGTCGACGCCGCACTGCAGCACGACCTGATGCGGGCCGTTTTCGCGCCCGGCGGCGTACGGCGGCTGGAGGATCCGGCGACCGCTGCGTTGGTGGAGGTCGGCCGAGACACCCTGCGGGCGGATTGGGCGCGGCCCGGGCGGCTGGCGAGTACGCTCGGCGGTCTGGCGACCGGACGCATCGTCCTGCTCGCGTCAGCCGTTGTCCTCGCGGGCTTCCGCTGGTGGTTGGGCGTGGGTCTGCTTGTTGTCGGCGTGTGGGCGGCGTACGAGGACCGCGTCGCCTCCCGCGCCGAGGCCGGCCATCACTACGGCGCCTCCGAGTCCGCCCGCCGCATGCGGTACTTCAACGATCTCGGCACCACACCGCCGGCCGCCCAGGAGATCCGGGTGTTCGGGCTGAGCGGCTTCATCGTCGACCGGCACCGGGAGACGTGGACCGCGACGATGCGGCGAGTGCTGACGAGACCAGGACCGCGTCCACTGGCAGCGACCGCATTTCTCGGCGTCGTCGTCCTCGGCGGCATCGCATTGGTCGCGGCGGAAGCGTCAGCAGGACAACTCAGCGCCGGAGCGACCGCGACCTACGTCCAGAGCTTCCTGATCGCGCTCGGTGGCATCCAGCAGTCCTCGTGGACCGGGCTGCAAACCGAGCTCGCACTCGCAACCCTGAAGCGGTACGACGATGCGCTGCAAGCCGTCGCCCCCGCGCGACCCCCGATCACTGGCGGAACACGACCCGCGACCGGGATGCCCCAGCACGAGATCGCCTTCCACAGCGTGTCCTTCAGCTATCCGAACACGAGCCGGCAGGTACTGCGCGAGCTCGACCTGGTGATCCCGGCCGGCCGGTCCCTCGCGATCGTCGGCGCGAACGGGGCCGGGAAGACCAGCCTCGTGAAACTGCTCTGCGGACTGTACGAACCGACGCAGGGCACGATCACAGTGGACGGCGCCGAGCTGCGAGACCTCCGCGAGTGGCACCGCCGGCTGGCGGTAGGTTTCCAGCACTCGGTCCGCCTGCCGATGTCGGCGTACGAGAACGTGCGCTTCGGCCGCCCACCCGGAGACCTGTGGGCAGCCGTCGACCGAGCGGGTGCGACGAGCCTCGTCGAGGAACTGCCTGATCGCTGGGACACGATCCTGTCGGCCGAGTTCGACAGCGGTGTCGACCTGTCCGGCGGCCAGTGGCAGAAGGTCGGGCTCGCGCGGGCGCTGTACGCCGTGGACCGCGGCGCCACCGTACTGATCCTGGACGAGCCGGCGGCGCAACTCGATGCCCGCGCCGAGGCCGAGCTGTACCGCCGCTTCCTCGAACTGACGGCCGGCCTCACGACGATCCTCGTCTCGCACCGGTTCTCGACGGTACGGCAGGCGTCCTCGATCGTCGTTCTCGACGACGGCGGGATCATCGAACAGGGATCACACGACGAACTGCTCGACCTCGACGGCACCTACGCCCGTCTGTTTCGTCTGCAGGCGGTACGATTCGAGGACCTCGCATGAGGTCGTGGATCGCTACCGCCCGCCTGCTGATCGGCCTTGGCTGGGAGATCGGCCCGGGCCTGTTCGCGCTGTACACCGCGGTCACGATGTCCGGTTTCGTCAGCCCGCTGCTCGTCGCACTCGGCGTACGGCCCTTGGTGGACGGCGCGATCACCGGCGACACCCGGCAGGTCGTTGCCGGCGGCATCGCCGTTGCCGTCGCGTTGACGCTGGTCCTGACGGCGCCGATCGGCTACCGCTGGGCAACGATCCGCATGCGCGAGCGATCCAGTTTCGTCGCCGACCAACGCGTCCTGCGGTTGGCGACGAACGCGCCACGGATCGAGCACTTCGAGCGTCCCGAGTTCTTGGATCGCCTGCAGTCACTGCGCCGCAAGGCACCCGAGCTCGCCGACAGCGTGACACTGCCGTTCATCGGCCTGGTGGTGGCAGGGCAGTTGGTCGTCAGCACAGTTCTGCTCGCACAACTCCAGCCAGTACTCGCCGCGCTTCCACTGATTTCGATCCCCGCCCTCTGGCTGAGCCGCCGCGCCGAAGTGATCCGCCGCGAAGCAGAGCTGGAGGCCGCACCACAACGCAGGCTGGCGCAGACGCTGTTCATGACCGCCGTCGACCCCGCGTCGGCCCAGGAGCTCCACGTCGCCGCCCTGGGGGACGAGCTACTCACCAGCCACTGCAAGGCGACCAACACGGCCAACCATCTGACCCCAAAGGCGCTCTTCCGCTCCGTCGCAATCGGAGCCGCCGGCTGGGCCATCTTCCCGATCGCGTACGCCGCCGCGCTGCTGCTGGTCGTCCGCGAGGCAATGGCCGGCCGCGTCACCCCAGGCGATGTGGCTCTCGCCCTCGCGTTGGCCGGTGCGGTTGTCGGCGCAGCGAACCGCATCCTCGACCTGGCAGGCACCGCACTTCAGGTACGCACGACAGCCGAGCACTACCGCTGGCTCGCCGACCAGGCCGACCAGGAACCAGGTACCGCGCCAATACCCGACAGGCTCAGCCACGGCATCGAGCTCAGCCAGGTGACCTTCGGCTACAGCGCTCGCCACACCGCACTCAAGGGCATCAACCTGCAGCTACCTGCAGGCAGCACGGTCGCGGTCGTCGGCGAGAACGGCGCCGGCAAGTCCACGCTCGTCAAACTGCTCACCGGCATGTACCGCCCCACCCAGGGCAAGATACTTGTCGACGGCGTCGACCTCGCCACGACGGACCTGCAGCACTACCGCGAACGCACCACCGCCGGCTTCCAGGACTTCGTCCGTTTCCAACTGACGGCAGGCGAGATCGTGCGAGTCGGCGGGCTGACCGAGCCGCCGGAGCAGGTGCGCACTGCGCTCACCAAGGCTGAGGCCACGTTCGTCGACGAGCTGCCGAACGGCATCGACACCCAGCTCGGTACGTCGTGGCGCGACGGCATCGAACTGTCCGGCGGCCAATGGCAGAAGCTGGCAATCGCCCGCGCACTCGTCCGGCGCAAACCGTTGCTGGTGATCATGGACGAGCCGAGTGCGTCGCTGGACCCGCAGAGCGAGGCGGCCCTCTTCGACCGGCTGGCCGCGGAGGCCCGCGCGGGCCGTGCCGACGGGCGGATCACCGTGCTCGTCTCGCATCGCTTCTCGACGGTGCGCGCCGCCGACCTGATCGTCGTCCTCGAGAACTGGCGGTTGACCGAGCTCGGATCCCACCACGAACTGCTCCGCGCCAACGGTACGTACGCGGAGCTGTACCGTCTGCAAGCAGCCGGTTACCGTTAGAAACGCGCAGTACCGCGCAATATCGTGCAATTCCAAGCTTCGCACAGATCTCACCTGTCATCAGATGACTCTCGTGCTCTGATCTGATTAAGTGGGCGCGAGCTCCGGTGGTGAGGGCTGGTCATCTGAGGTCTTGGCAAAGTAACGCTCGCGTTACGCGCCGCCGCAATGCGCCTGACAACGTTGACATGCGCAGTTTCGACCAGCCACCATGGCGCTTGTTCTGCCCGCCTAACGGCCCTCCCGCCGAGGAAGTTGGTTCGACCGTGCGACGTCTGAGTGGGGTAGTGGGGGTGGCACTCGGCTTGGCCCTGGTGCTCGCCTCCTGTGGTGACGGGAACAGCAGCAGCTCCGGCGGCGGCTCCGGGACCAAGAGCGAGGTCATCGCGCTGGCCGCGGACCCGCTGGAGTACATCAACCCGCTGAACGACAACGGCTCGACCGGGATCGGGATCGCGATGGCCGTGTTCGCGCCGTTGGTGACCACCGACCCGGAGACCGGCAAGCTGCAAAACGTGATGGCAGACTCGGTCACGCCGGACAAGAACAGCCAGACCTGGACGATCAAGCTGAAGTCCGGCAACACGTTCCAGAACGGTCAGCCGCTGACCGCGAAGGACTACGTGGACAGCTGGAACATGACCGCGATGGGCTCGAACGCCTGGCAGAACAACGGGTTCTTCTCGAAGGTCGAGGGGTACGACGCCCTCAACCCGCCGACGCCCGAGGGCGCGACGCCGAAGCCGACCGCGGTCAAGGCGATGAGCGGGCTGAAGCTGATCGACGACCTGACCTTCTCGGTGAAGCTCAAGGTGCCGTTCTCGCAGTTCGGCCTGACGCTGCAGTACCTCGGCCTCGCGCCGCTGCCCGAGGAGGTCCGGAAGAACCCGGACGCCTACAAGCGCAAGCCGATCGGCAACGGCCCGTACAAGGTGGCGGGCGAGTGGAACGCCGGTGACGACCTCAAGCTGGTCAAGTGGGACGGCTACAAGGGCCCGCAGATCCCCGAGGCCGACGAGATCACCTACCGGTTCATCCCGAACGCCGACACGGCGTACAACGAGTTCCTGGCCGGCAACGTCGACTTCGTGGACGTGCCGCCGACCAAGGTGAAGAGCTTCAAGACCGACGCCCCGGACCAGTGGGTGACCGGCGTGCCGTCCGGCGCGAACTACCTGGTCATCCCGGCCTGGGACGCGCGCTTCAAGAACCCGAAGCTGCGGCACGCGATCTCGATGGCGATCGACCGGAAGGCGTTCGCCGACCTGGTCGGGCTGTCCGAGCCGGCCAAGGGCCTGGTCGCGCCGGACATGGCCGGCTACCGCGACGACGCTTGCAAGTACTGCGACTTCGACGCCACCAAGGCCAAGCAGCTGCTGCAGGAGGCGGGCGGTTTCTCCGGTCCGCTGAACATCAACTACAACACCACCTCGGCGACCGGCCAGATCTTCGCCGAGGCGATCGGCAACATGCTCCGGCAGAACCTCGGCCTCGAGGTGAAGTACACCGGCAAGCAGGGCTCGGAGATCACCGAGCTGGCCACCAGCAAGAAGCTGGACGGTCTGCGGTTCAGCGGCTGGGGTCACGACTATCCGTCGATCGAGGACTACCTGACCCCGATGTTCAAGACGAACGCCGACGCGAACTTCGCGCTCTACAGCAACCCGGCCCTGGATGCGCTGCTGGCCAAGGGTGATGCCGAACCGGACCCGGACAAGGCGATCAAGCTGTACCAGCAGGCCGAGGACATCGCGCTCGAGGACATGCCGCTGATCCCGCTCTACACCAAGTCGAATGCGTACCTGCACTCGGCGAAGATCCAGCCGCGGGTCTCGAAGTACGTCGGCGTCTCGGCGCTCTGGGCCACGTTCAAGTGATTCGTTACATCCTGCGGCGCGCGCTGGCGGCCGTTCCGATCGGTGTGCTGGTGACGCTGGGGGTCTTCGCGCTCGTCTTCGCGATGCCCGGGGACCCCCTGCGGGAACTGGCCGGCGACAAGCCGATCCCGGCCGCGGTGCTGGCCGCCAAGCGCGCGCAGTTCCACCTGGACGACCCGTTCATCGTCCAGTACCTGCTGAGCATGAAGGACATCCTGACCGGGAACTTCGGCACGACGTTCGCGGGTGCGGACATCGCCGACCAGCTCCGGCTGCGGATCCCGGTGACGCTCAAGTTGACCCTGCTCGCGAATGCGGTGCAGTGGACCCTCGGGCTGATGTTCGGTATCTACGCCGGCTTCAAGCGCAACGGCTGGATCGACCGGTCGCTGCTACTGGTCACGCTGGTGCTGCTCGCGGTCCCCGGTCTGGTGGCGTACTTCGCCGCGCAGTACCTGTTCGGCGTCGAGCTGAAGTGGTTCCCGGTGTCCGGGGTGCTCGAAGGGTTCCCGCGCTCGTACCTGCTGCCCGCGCTGGTGATCGGCTTCCTCGGCTTCGCCGGCCTCGCCCGGCTGCTGCGGACCTCGATCGTGGAGACGGTGAACGCCGACTTCGTGAAGACGGCGCGGGCCAAGGGTCTCGGCGAGCAGCGGGTGCTCTGGCGGCACATCCTGCCGAACGCGCTGCTGCCGGTGGTGACGTTCATCGGGCTCGACCTGGCCGGCATGTTCGGCGGCGCGATCATCACCGAATCCATCTTCAACCTGCCAGGGCTCGGCCAGTTCATGTTCCAGGCGATCAAGCTGAAGGAGGGCGGCGTCGTGGTGCTGCTGTCGACGCTCGCGTTCATCTCGTTCATCGTGATCAACCTGCTGGTCGACCTCCTGTACGGCGTCCTGGATCCGAGGGTGCGCAATGTCTGAACAGATCTCCGCGGCGGTCGGCGCCGAGGCACAGGAACTCGGTGACGGCCGGACGCTGTCGAACCGCGAACTGCTGCGGGCGCTGCTGCGCAAACCGCAGTTCGTGCTCTGTGGCATCTTGCTGCTGGTGTTCTTCACGATGGCCGCGGTGCCGAAGCTGTTCACCTCCGCGGATCCGCGCTTCTGCGAGCTGGCGAAGAGCCGGCAGGGCCGGAGCCCGGGGCATCCGTTCGGGTTCGACATCCAGGGCTGCGACTACTTCGCGAACGTCGTCTACGGTGCGCGGCCGTCGGTGCTGGTCAGCATCTGCGCCAGCTTCGGTGTGTTCGTGCTGGCCGGGTCGCTCGGCCTGCTCGCCGGGTACTTCCCGGGGTTCGTCGACGGCCTGATCTCGCGGACCGCCGACGTGCTGTTCTCGATCCCGGGCATCGTCGTCCTGATCGTGATCCTGAACTCGGTCCAGGACCGCAGCATCTGGATCATCGTCGGTGTCATCCTGCTGATCGGCTGGCCGGGCGGGATGCGGTTGATGCGGGCCACGGTGTTCTCGGTGCGCAACCGCGAGTACGTGCTGGCCGCCCGCTCGATCGGCGTACCGCCGGTGCGGATCCTGCGCAAACACGTGTTCCCGAACGCGATGGCGCCACTGCTCGCGATGACCACCCTCGGCATCGGTGGCATGGTCGGTCTGGAGGCGGCGCTGACCTTCCTCGGCGTCGGGTTGCAGCCGCCGTCGATCTCGTGGGGCTCGCAGTTCGGCGTCGCGGCGTCGTACCGCGACACCCCGCACCTGTTCATCTGGCCGGCGTTGTTCATCTCCACGATGACGATCTCGTTCATGATCATCGGCGACTCCATCCGGGACGCCCTCGACCCGAAGTTGATGCGATGACTGTGCATATTCCTCGCCTCCGGCTCGGTGAGTCATCGGGCTGTGACTCCCGGTCTTCCCTCGTCGCTCCGGTCGCTTCGCTCCCTCCGCTCCTCAGTCCAGACCGGGAGGCCCGATGACAAACAGGGGCGAAGTGCTACTGAGAGTCGACAATCTGTCGGTCGAGTTCGACACGCCGCGCGGGCCGGTGCGGGCCGTGGACGGCGTGTCCTGGCAGGTGCGGGCGGGGGAGACGCTGGCGATCCTCGGCGAGTCCGGGTCGGGCAAGAGCGTCTCCACCCAGGCGCTGACCGGGATCCTCGAGATGCCGCCCGGCCGGATCGTGTCCGGTACGGCGGAGTACCGCGGGACGGACCTGATCACGCTGAGCACCGCCGAACGCCGCAAGATCGTCGGCGACCGGATCACGATGGTGTTCCAGGACTCGCTGTCGGCGCTCAACCCGGTGCAGTCGGTCGGGACCCAGATCGCCGAGTGCTACCGGGTGCACCGCGGCCTGTCGAAGCGGGACGCGATGAAGAAGGCCGCGGAGATGCTGGACCGGGTCCGGATCCCGGCCGCGGCGAACCGGGTCCGCGACTACCCGCACGAGTTCTCCGGCGGGATGCGGCAGCGCGTGATGCTGGCGATGGCGCTCGCCCTCGACCCCGACGTACTGATCGCCGACGAGCCGACCACGGCGCTCGACGTGACCGTGCAGGCCCAGATCCTCGAGCTGATCGCGGAACTGCAGGCCGAGCGGGACATGGGCGTCGTACTGATCACGCACGACCTCGGCGTCGTCTCGGACGTCGCCGACAACGTCGTGGTGATGTACGCCGGCCACGTGGTCGAGCGGGCCGCGACCGCCGAGGCGCTCGAATACCCCGTCCACCCGTACACCGAGGGTCTGCTCGGCTCGATGCCGTCGGCCGACCTCAAGGGCCGCGAGCTGCCGACCATCCCCGGGACGCCGCCGTCGCTGCGGGCGATCCCGTCCGGATGCGCGTTCCGGACCCGCTGCCCGATCGCGATCGACGCGTGCGCCGCCGAGGTGCCGCCGTTGCTGACCGTGGCGCCGGGACGCGATGCCGCGTGCCTCCGGCGGACGACGCTCGCGGCGAAGGAGGCAGTCTGATGGCCGAAGAGTTGCTGGTGGCAACGAATGTCGTGAAGCACTACGACATCAGCCCGGCGCTGAACCTCGGCGCCAAGACGCTCGTCCGCGCCGTCGACGGGGTCGACCTGACGTTGCGCAAGGGCGAGTCGCTCGGCATCGTCGGCGAGTCCGGCTGCGGCAAGTCCACGTTGGTCCGGCTGCTCGCCGCCCTGGAGAAGCCGACCTCGGGAAAGATCGAGTACGACGGCGTGGACATCGCCAAGCTCCGCGGCCGGGAGCTGCGGCGCTGGCGGCGGAACGTCCAGGTGGTGTTCCAGGACCCGTACTCGAGCCTGAACCCGCGGATGCGGGTCGGCGAGATCGTGGCCGAGCCGTTCGAGGTGCACCCGGACGTCGGCAAGCACGTCGACGTCCGCACCCGGGTCCGCGAGCTGCTCGAGCTGGTCGGTCTGCGGCCGGAGGACGAGACCAAGTTCCCGCACCAGTTCTCCGGCGGTCAGCGGCAGCGGATCGGGATCGCCCGGGCGATCGCGCTGAACCCCGACGTGCTGCTGTGCGACGAGCCGGTGTCGGCGCTCGACCTGTCCGTCCAGGCGCAGGTGGTGAACCTGCTGATGCGGCTGCAGCGCGAGCTCGGCCTGAGCATCGTGTTCGTCGCCCACGACCTGTCGGTGGTCCGGCACGTCTCGGACCGGGTCGCGGTGATGTACCTCGGCAAGGTCGCCGAGCTGGGCGGGCACGAGCAGGTGTACGACGTCCCCGCGCACCCGTACACCCAGGCGCTGCTCTCGGCCGAACCCGGACTGTCGCGGCAGGGCCGGAAGCGGATCGTGCTGGCCGGTGACCCGCCGTCACCGGTGTCCCCACCGTCGGGTTGCCGCTTCCACACCCGCTGCCTGCGGGCCGAGGCCAAGTGCAGCACCGACGTACCCGAGCTGCGGCAGATCCCGTCCGGCCAGACCGTCTCCTGCCACTTCGCCGAGGACGCGCAGACCGCCTACCAACACGTGTAGAGAACTCGCGCAGTCCGAGGGCATCTCCCCGCAGCCTCCGAACCGGTCGCCGTACGGCGACCTGAGCCGACCTCAATCAGGTCTGCTGACGGCGGGCAGGAGATGTGTTGTAGCCGTGGATCTATGGAGGGTTTTCGTCGTATGGCGGGGCAGAATCCTCCACTGTCGCGCGGAAAATCCTCCTAGGAGCGTTTTCGCTCGCCGTCAGACCTGCAGTTGGGAAATTTCGAATTTTTGGCACTTGCCGGGTGTAGGCTGCCGGTATGTCGACCTACACGATGACCGACCTCACCCGGCGGCCGGCGGCGCTCGTGAACGAGGCCCGGTACGGCGGGCACCCGGTGACGATCACGGATCACGGCAAGCCGGCCGCGGTCGTCATCTCGCCCGAGGCCATGGCCAGGTACCAGCAGCTCGAGGACCAGGCGGCGCTGGCCGAGATCGAGGCGATCAAGGCCAAGGGACCGGTGTGGGTCAGCAACGAGGACGCGCAGCGGCAGATGAACCAGTGGCTCGACGACGCTGACCCGGCCGCCGCGGCGGACCAGGAGCGGTGAGCGAGGGACGGAGTCTGCTCTTCGAGCAGGGCTATCTGGCCGGCTTCAAAGACCTCGCCGCGACGGACAGGATCCTGGCACGGCGGGTGATGGCGATCGTGAACTCGCTCGCCGTCGACCCCCAGCCGGACCACAGTGTCCATCTCGGCGGCGGCAGCCTGGTCTACCGGCTGGACATCGATGACGTCCGCGTCATGTACGAGGTCGCCGACGACGCCGTACGGATCTGGTCCCTTGGCAGAGTCCCACGGTGATCCGCGGCGGGCTCTACGGGCTCTGCTGTACGAGGCTGGACGAGCGGTTCGACCGCGACAACGGCGGCCCGGGTAGCGGGTTGCGGGATGGCCTAGGGTGGCGGCCGTGATCAAGCTTTCCCCGTTCGGCAGGCAGGTGGTGCTGCTCGGGGTGATCGCGGTCGCCGGCGGACTGGCCGGCTGGTGGATTCTCACCGCGGGCCGGGCCGCCAACGAAGGGTTCGACGTCACCGACGAGGGCTACTACCTGCTCTCGTACCGGTGGTGGGACAGCAACCCGATCGCGCTGACCGGTGTGCAGTACCTGTACGGGCCGCTGTTCGAGTGGTTCGGGTACGACATCGTGCAGCTGCGGCTCTTCCGGCTGGTCACGGTCGTGCTCGTCCATGTCGCCTTCGGCTACAGCTTCATGCGGTGGCTGCGTGGCCGCCGACCTGGTGCGCCGTCGACCCGGCTGTGGGAGGCGGCCGGTACGGTGGTCGTGGCCGCTGCGGGCGGGATGTGTTACAGCTGGATGCCGCAGACGCCCGGGTACAACGACGTCGTCCTGCTCGGGGCGCTCACCCTGATCTCGTGTGTGCTGTGGATGGCCGCCGCGGTGGATCGCGGGGCGCGGGCGCCGTTGTGGACGTTCCTCCTGGCCGGCGCCGTGATCGGCGTGATGGTGCTGGCGAAATGGACGTCGGTGGTCGTGATCGGGCTGATCGTGATCACCGCGCTGATCGTGCTGGCCGCGCAGGGATGGCGCTCCGTTGCCCGCGGCATCCTTCTCGCGCTCGGTGGGATCGCGCTGACGGCGCTGGTGGTCCAGCTCTTCGTGGTCCGGCTGAGCGTCGCGATCGCGGGCATCCTCGACGTCAACCGGTTCATCGCCGGGACGTCGTACACGCCGCCCGATCTGCTGCGGCTCTACTGGTCGAGCACCGTCGACCTGTTCGGCCGAACACTCGCTGCGCACGGCTTGTTGCTGCTCGCGGTCGCCGTCGCCACCTTCGCCCGCGGCCGTCGGCTCCAGATCGCCGCCGCGGTCGTCACCGTGGTCGCGCTGGCCGTGTCCGTCCGCCACATCGTCCTCAACGACGGCGCGGTAGGCGGCGCCGGCCACATCCCGATGTACGCCGAGACGCTGCTGGCCGTCGTACTGGTCGCGGTCGTGGCCGGGGCCGGCACGCTCATCGCGGGCGGGTTCAAGCTCGGACCGAGCTCCCGTTTGAGCCGGGAGAGCACCCGGACCTGGGCGATTCTCGCGCTGCTGACCGTGCTGCCGTTCGTGCAGTCCTTCGGCACCAACACCCGGCTGTTCACGATCGGCTTCAACGCGTTCGCCGCGTGGGCCG
This sequence comes from Kribbella sp. NPDC048915, assembly GCF_040649595.1. Lineage (NCBI taxonomy): Bacteria > Bacillati > Actinomycetota > Actinomycetes > Propionibacteriales > Kribbellaceae > Kribbella > Kribbella sp. NPDC048915. The sequence goes on from NZ_JBEZFT010000015.1 coordinate 68,131, forward strand.
CGGTCGGCGTCGCAGTCCTCACCGGCATCTGGGCCGCGCCGGTCGTCGCGCGATCGACCCTCGCCATGGTCCTGACCGGTGGGCTGGTGGCGACCGCGACGATCGCGTACACCGGCCTGTTCCGGTACCCGTACCGCACCGCGGGCCATGACGAATCGACCGTCGCCGCGACGACGCTTCCCCCGCTCCGCGGCCTCTACCTGACTCCAGCGCTCGAGCAGCGCCTCAGCCGCCTGGCCGTCGTTCTCCGCCCGTACAACGAGCCGGCCGGGCGACCGATCCTCGCCTTCGACAAGATGGCCGGCCTGGTCCTGGCGCTCGGTGGCCGCCCGCTCGGCGAAGCCTGGATCGCCCCGACCGAACGCACCCGGACGGCGGCCGGGATCGAGGTGGCCTGCCGCCAGGAACGGCCGTCCCGGCCGCCGCTGGTGATCCTGAACCGGACGATCTCCGAGCTCGAAATCACCGCGCTGCGCGCCTGCGGGCTGGACTTCCGCAGCGACTACCAGCAGCTGACGCCCGCCGAGCGGACGAGTGACCTGCAGGTGTGGATCCCGAAGGCCGAGATCGCCAAGGCCGAGCGGGTCGCCCGGACGACCGGTTGAGCAGGCCGGATGAGAAGCTGTTGCCCTCGATCGGACCGGACGTTGCAGGAAGGGTGCGCATGATCAAGGTCGGTGTCCTGGGGGCCAAGGGCAGGATGGGCGCTCAGACGTGCCTCGCGGTCGAGGAGGCCGCCGACTGTGAGCTGGTCGCGCGGCTCGACCAGGGCGACTCGCTCGACCAGCTGACCGATGCGGGCGCCGAAGTGGTGGTCGACTTCACCCGTCCCGAGGTCGTGATGGACAACCTGGCCTGGTGCATCGAGCACGGCATCCACGCCGTCGTCGGCACCACCGGCTTCGACGACGAGCGACTCGCCACCTTGCGCGGACAGCTGGAGAAGTCGCCGGGCACCGGGGTCCTGATCGCGCCGAACTTCTCCATCGGTGCCGTGCTGATGATGCAGTTCGCCGCGAAGGCCGCGCCGTACTACGAGTCGGTCGAGATCGTCGAGCTGCACCACCCCGACAAGGTCGACGCCCCGTCCGGGACCGCTCGGCGGACGGCCGAGCTGATCGCGGACGCCCGCCGCGAGGCCGGCTCCGGCCCGATCCCGGACGCCACCACGACCGCGCTGGACGGCGCGCGCGGCGCGGACGTCGAGGGCATCCGAGTGCACGGTGTCCGGTTGCGTGGCCTGATCGCGCACCAGGAGGTGCTGTTCGGCGACGAGGGCGAGACGCTGACGATCCGGCACGACTCGATGGCGCGGGTCTCGTTCATGGCCGGCGTCCTGCTCGGCGTCCGGCGGATCGGCGGCGCGCCCGGTCTGACCGTCGGGTTGGAGCACTTCATGGACCTCGGCTAGATGCGAGCCAAGGTGACCGCCATCGTCGTGGCGGTCGTGTTCGTCGCGTACGCCGTGCTGATCGGCTGGCGCGGGGTGCTGCTGATCAAGGACGGTTCGGCGATCGGTTTCGTCCTCGGGATCGCGGTGCTGATGATCCCGGTGATCGGTGCGTACCTGGTCTGGCGTGAGATCGAGTTCGGGCGGCACACCGAGACGCTGGCGCGCGAACTCGAAGCGGCCGGCGGCCTGCCGGTCGACGACCTGCCGCGACGGCCGTCCGGACGGATCGACCGGGCCGCCGCGGACGAGGCGTTCGGCCGCTACAAGGCTGAGGCCGAAGCGGCGCCCGGCGACTGGCGCGTGTGGTTCCGGTTGGCGACGGCGTACGACGCCGCCGGTGACCGCAAACGGGCCCGGGCGGCGATGCGGACGGCGATCGCGCAGCACGATCACGCCTCCTGAAGCGTCGCGCAGTTCGGGCGATCGGGTGAAGATGCCTGACAACCGCTGCCGAAACAGATACCTTCGAGAACGTACGTGGCAGCCGCCACGTCGAGGTCGGAGACTGGGTGGAGCCGTCCTGTGCCAGCTGACGGATCACGCCGTGGCTCGGACGACGTGCTGGGGGCCGGGTTCGGTGGCCTGCTGCGACGGCATCGGCGGATCGCCGGGTTGTCGCAGGAGAAGCTGGCCGAGCTCGCCGGTCTGAGCGTCGACGCGATCGCGGCGTTGGAGCGAGGACGCCGGCGCGCGCCGCGGGCGCAGACGGTCCGCCTGCTCGCGGACGCCCTCGGGCTGGCCGAATCCGACCGTTCGCTGCTGGCCGCGGCCGCTCGCCGGGAGACCGACACCGCCCGGCTGCCGATGCGCCCGCCGCCCGCACCGATCAACGAGCTGGTCGGCCGCACGACCGAGCTGGCTGCGACGTCCCGCCTGCTGCGGCAGCGGGTCGCGCGGTTGCTCACCTTGACCGGGCCGGGTGGCATCGGCAAGACGCGGCTGACCATCGCGCTCGCCGGCGAGGTGGCGGACATGTTCCCGGACGGCGTCTGCTGGGTGCCGCTAGCCTCGGTGACCGACCCCGCCGCCGTCGCACCGACCGTGGCGAGCTCGATCGGTCTGCATCTGCTGGAGAGCACCCGGCTGGTCGAGGAGATTGCCGAGCAGATCGGCCGGAGCACGACGCTGCTGGTGCTCGACAACTGCTCGCACCAGGTCACGACCGTCGGCGAGATCTGCGCGATCTTGCTCGAGCACTGCCCGAACCTGTCGATCCTCGCGTCCAGCCGGGAACTGCTCCGGCTGCCGGGGGAGACGGTGTACGTCGTGCCCGCGTTGTCGTTGCCGCACGACCACGACCACGATGTCCGCGACCAGGCGATGTCGTCCGACGCGGTCCGGCTGTTCGTCGAGCGGGCGTCCGCGCGCGGGTACGACCCGACCGGGCAGCTCGAACAGGTCGCCCGGGTGGTCCGCCGGCTCGAGGGGATGCCGCTGGCGATCGAGCTGGCCGCGGCACGGATGAACGTGATGACGGTCGAGGAGCTCGCGTCCGAGCTCGAGCGGTCGTTCAGCATTCTGGCCGGTGGCGCGCCGGCTGCTTCGCCCCGGCAGCAGTCGATGTACGGCGCGATCGAGTGGAGTCATGCGCTGCTGACCAAGGCCGAACGCGAAACGTTCGCGCAGCTGTCGGTCTTCGCAGGCGGCTGGACGCTGGACGCTGCCGCCGCGGTGATGCCTGGTGGGGCGACGCGGGTGGAGGCGCTCGATCTGATCGGCCGGCTCGCGGACAAGTCGCTGATCCGGGTGGTGCGGCAGGGCGGCGTCGCGCGGTACTACATGCTCGGAGTGATCCGCGAGTTCGCGGCCGATCGGCTGCGCGTCACCGGGCAGACAGAGGCAGCAGCTGGGCGGCACGCGCAGTACTACATCGAGCTCGCCGAGGAAGCGGACGGCCACCTGCGCGGACCGCGGCAGGGCGAGTGGCTCGACCGGCTCGACGGCGAACTTTCCAACTTGCGCGTCGCGATGGGGTGGACGCTGCGGACCGGTGCGATCGCCGAGGCGCTGCGTCTGGCCGGTGGATTGTGGCTGTTCTGCTCGCTGCGCGGGCACTACGCCGAAGGCAGCCAGTGGCTCGAGCGGGCGCTGCAACTGGCAGACTCGGCGCCGCCGGATGAGGTCGCCGACCTGTCGCCGCTGTGTGCGAAGGCGAATCTCGGAGCCGGCACGCTGGCGTTCCTCCAATGCGAATACGACGCGGCGACCGAGCGATTGCAGACGGCGCTGGCGCAGTACAAGGACCTCGGCGCCACGGCCGGTACGGCGCTGGTGCTGCAACGGCTCGGTGGCGTCGCACGGGAGCGTGGCGACTACGAGGCCGCGGAGGACCTGCACTGCGAGAGCTACGACCTGTACGAGAGTCTCGGCGACCGCGCCGGAATGGCTTGGGCCCACAACCATCTCGGGTTCGTCGCCTGGTTGCGCGGCGATCTGGACGTCGGCGAGCGGCGCTGCCGCCGGGCGCGGGACAGTTTCCGGGTCGTCGGTGACGGTGAAGGCCTCGCCTGGTCGTTGATCAGTCTCGGCGCGATCGCGCAGTACCGCGGTGAACTCGACCAGGCCGAAGATCTGCTCCAGGAGAGCCTGGCGCTGTCGCAGCGGCTGGGTTACCGCGAAGGTGTCGCCTGGTCGCTCAATCAGCTCGGTGTCATCGAGCGGCGCCGGGGTGTGACCGAGCGCGCCGTACACCTGCTGGACGAGAGCCTCGCCGAGCATCGCGATCTGGGTGACCGGTGGCGGTCCGCCAGTGTGCTCGAGGAGCTGGCCGCTGTCGCTCAGCAGCGCGAGCGCACCGAATACGCCGCGTTCCTGCTCGGCGCCGCCGACGGCGTCCGCGAGGTCATCGGCGCACCGGTACCGGCGATCGAGAAAGCCGATCATGCCGCCACGCGAGCCGCGGTCGAAGCATCGTTGGAACGTCGCGCCTTCCGGGCCGCCTGGTCGGCCGGCCGCGCGGCGCCGCTGGCCGCGGTCGCGGACGGTTACCCACCACCTGGATCGCCGACTGCCGACCGGACCCGCGACCCGCTGTGATGTCGGGCTCGCCGCGAAGCCGGCCAACGGTAGGTGCCTCGCGAGACACCACGACCTGGGGGATCGACGGTGCCCCGCGAGGGTTCGGTGGGCGCGAGCCGCAGAGACGTGGCCCGGCCGACTGTGTTTCTGTCTGACCCCCCAGGCAGTCCCCCCACCTCACAGTCGGCCGAAGCCACGGCGGCGAGGTCACCGTCATCGAGCCCTCCCAAGTCGACGACCGGCTCCTTCGCGCTGACTCAAGGTTCCCGTCATCACGCTCTGTCGCACAGGGACGGAACCCTGACATCACCCTGACAAATTTGTCCTGACAACGAAGGTCTTCGCGGGAATTCGCCGACGGTGACCGCGATATCCCGGTGGGTAGGTGATTTCACCGCAGAATTCAAACGCTCGTTACGGGAGATATCCGGAAACCGCGGCGGTGAATGCCGCGATCCGGCGCAACGGCGCGGCCCCCCGGGCCGTCTTTTCGACCGCACCGCCGGTGTCCGGCACGTCGGCTCCGGGATCGTGGGCCTCGGGCGCGGGGATGCCCTCACCGGCGCAGGACATGTCCTTGGCCGGCGCCACACCGGTGCTCAGGAAGGTGTTGATGACGCGGTCGGCGCACCGGTTCACCCCGCCGTACACGCCGTGGTCACCCTCGCCGGTGACGGTCAGCAGCCGCGATCCGGCGTACCGGCTGTGGGCGGAGACAGCGAGGCTGTAGTTGGTCGCGGGGTCGTGCACGGACTGCACCATCAGCGTGGTGGGCAGGCCGTTGCCGGTCGGCGTCGGCATGGTCAGGTTCGGCCGATCCCAGTAGAAGCAGGGATTCTCGGACATCGTCCAGCCGATCAGCGGGTAGTGCGGCCCGAGCCGGGCGGCGAGCTGTTCGCCGTACTCGCGGCCCTGCGGCCAGGGCGTGTCGTTGCAGGTGATCGCGGTGAAGGTGGCGTCCTCGGAATCGACCTCGCCGACCGTGCGCAGGCCGATTGGCTCGCGTCCGGCGCGCTGCACGAGTTGGCGTTGACGCGCCGTGGACAATGCGTCGACGCGCTGTTGCGCGGCCCGTGGACCGCCTTTCGCCTGGGCCGCGGAAAGGTCGTGCAGGAAAAGCAGATCGGCGGCCAGCAACGGAAAGTCGAGTTTCGAGTACAGATCGCCAGACACCAGCTGGTCGAGCGCATTCTCGTCGTAGGTGACCTTGATCGCGCCGTCCAGGAACTCCTCGGTCGCGGGCTGTTCCTTGAGCGCTCGCCGTAACCGTTCGTACAGCCGGATCACCGCGCCCGGCGTCGACCCGAGGTGCAGCCGGTCGTCGTACTTCGCCGCCCAGGGCGCGAAGTCCTCACGGAACCGGCGCTCGAAGGCCTGCGGCTGACCGGCGAACGTGTCCAGCCAAGTCTTGGTGAAGTCGGTGTTCGAGTCCAGGACGAAGCGGCCGACGTGCTTGGGGAAGTACGTCTGGTAGTACGCGCCGAGCCAGGTGCCGCCGGAGTACCCGACGTAGTCGATCGTCTCGAAGCCGAGCAGGCGCCGGATCAGATCCATGTCCTGCACGGTCTGCGCGGTGGTGATGTAGGGGAGCAGACCGCGCGACTGGCGGGCGCAGTACGTCTGGGTCATCGCCGACGCCTCGGCGATCAGGTCCCGGTTCTGCGGATCGCGGTCGCGGGCGTCCATCGTGTAGCCCGGGGAGCCTTCGCAGCTGACGTTCGAGCTGCCGCCGGTACCGCGCGGATCGAAGCCGACGGCGAGGTGGTCCTTGGCGAGCGCCGGCTGGCTCGCGAGGTAGGGCGCCATCCCGAGGCCCGCGCCGCCCGGTCCGCCCGGGTTGCCGAACACGACCCGGCTCGGCCTGCCCTTGGCCGGTGCGACCTTGCTGACCGCGATCTGCAGGTCATGGCCGGCGTACTGGTTGGCCCAGTCGCGCGGGACGGTGATCCGCGCGCAGGACGTCCGGAGTTCCAGGTCGCCGCATTGGTACCAGTGCGGCTTTTGCTTCAGGTACTTGGTCGCCACGGTGTGCGGCTTGTCGACGACCTGCGCGGTCTGCATCGAGGCGGTCGCCCCGGAACCGGGAACGACGAGGACGGCGGCGACGGACAGCCCGAGGCCTACGGCCAGGGGAAGGAACTTCATACGGACTCCAGCGAATGGCCATGCGTGATCGGTCCGTGACAATCTGTCATGCCCACCGGAGCCGGTCGAGCACCACCCCCGGCCCGTCGCCGCCGGGACGATCTGCTAGGCCGGGCCGCAGGTCACGTGCTGGTGGTGCCGGTCAGGCCTCGCCGGGGTCGGTGTGCAGGCGGATCTGCTTGATCCGGACCGACTCGTCGCCGTACAGGTCGAGCTCGCGGTGCGCGCCGTCCGGGCCCCAGCCGGCCTCGGTGTAGAAGGCGCGCAGCACGTCGTCGGTGGAGTTGACCCAGACGGTGATCCGGCGGAAGCCGTCGGCGCGGGCGGTGTCCACCACCGCGTTCAGCAGCCGCGAACCGTGCCCGGCGCGGGTCGCCTCCGGGCTGACCGCGAGCTCGGCGATCAGCGCGTCGTGCTGCGGGCTGGCGTCCGGGTCGTCGGACGGGGTGATGGCGGCGAAGCCGACCAGCGTCCGGTCGGCCAGCGCGACCATCACCCGGTTCCGCGCCTCGCCCGGCGCGAGCAGCGCGGCCCGCCACTGGGCCGCGAACTGCGCCGGGTCGAGGTCGGCGAGGACATCGGCCGGGAGCAGTCCGGCGTACGACGCCCGCCAGGCCGCGACCTGGATCTCGCCGATCGCGTTCGCCTCGGCGGGCAGCGCGAGCCGCACACTCGTCTCGGCGATCGGGGATCCGGCCTGAGCGGACAGATCGGAGAGGTTGGCGGGCTCCGGGACGCCGAAATCACTCATGACCGTCATCCTCGCAAGTCAGTACACGAGCCGTCGCAGCAGGGTCTCGGCCGGACCGCGGTACGAGCGCCGGCTCATCGCGTACGCACCCACGACCGAGGCGATCCACACGCCGATCGCGACCAGCGCAGCCGTGTACGCCGTACTGCCGAAGCGGAGGTCGAGCGTGAAGGGAGCGAGCAGCGCCATCCACGCCACCGACTGGAACAGGTACCCGGACAGCGACCGCTGGCCTAGCGCGGAGATCGCCGTGATCGGCAACGAGCGCCTGTTCTGGATGCGTGCGACGAGCAGACCGAAGAGCGCGACGTACCCGGGGCCGCCGAACATGCCGCTGGTGTGCGACAGCAGGTTGAGTGCGCCGATCGCGGACTCGTCGACGTGCAGCCAGCCGGCTCCGACGAAGGCGAGCGGCAGACCTCCGGCCACCGTGATCCCGAGGCAGCCCGCGGCCACCCGGGTCAGCAGGGCGCGATGGGTGGCCGGGTTCTCCAGCAGTTGCTTGCGCGCGGCCCAGATCCCCAGCCACACGATCACAATGAACGGCAGCACGCTGCTCAGGTGCGTCGGGTACTCGTGCAACCGGTCGGCCAGGCCCGCGACGTACGACGTGGCCGCCAGCGAGGGATTGGGGGAGTTGGTGAGCGCCTGCACGGGTCCGCTGCTGTTGCCGACGGCGAGTACCGCCAGGCCCGCGACCACGAGGACCTCGACGGCCATCGCGGCCCAGATGACCAGCGCGATCCGGTGGAACTTGTCGCCGCGATTGACCAGGAACAGCGTGCAGACGATGCCGACCACGCCGTACGCGCCGAGGAAGTCGCCGAAGTACAGCAGGCTCGCGTGCACCCCGCCGAAGGCGATCAGCCAGGCGTTGCGCTTGAGCAGGATCCGCCGTACGGCGCTGGTCGTCGCGCCCGCCGCGCGCTGCCGCCGGGCCAGCTGTACGAGGCCGTACCCGAACATCACCGCGAACACCGGGTAGGCGCGGGCATCGACGAACGTCAGTTTGAGGAAGTTCAGGACGCGCTCGAAGCCGTGTGGTGAGCTTTCGACGCCGGGCTGGCCGGCGAACGCGAAGTTGGCGCTGTTCGCGAGTCCGATCAGCAACAGCATCGCGCCGCGGATCAGGTCGGGGGCGAGCGCCCGCTCGCGGCGGGACACCGGCCCGCGATGGTCGGTGCCGGGTGCGGCGACCGTGAGCTGGGGTGTGGTGGTCACGGGATCCTCCTGGAGGAAAACTGTGTAGCCCTTGAACGGTTAACAGCATCCTGGTCGCGGGCGGATCGCCGACCCAGTGCGGCAGGACCACAGCTCGCGGTAGGTCCAGCACCACCTTTGTGACACTTGTTGTTGATTCAGAGAAAAAGTGTCACATATGCTGAGGGTATGGACAGCTTCCAGGCGACGATCGACGCCGACGGCCGGATCGAGCCGCGGGACGCGATGCCGGACGGGTACCGCAAGACCCTGATCCGGCAGATCGCGCAGCACGCGCACTCGGAGATCATCGGCATGCAGCCGGAAGGCAACTGGATCAGCCGGGCGCCGTCGCTGCGCCGCAAGGCGATCCTGATGGCGAAGGTGCAGGACGAGGCCGGCCACGGGCTCTACCTGTACGCCGCCGCGGAGACCCTCGGCGTCGACCGTGCGGAGCTGCTCGACCTGCTGCACAGCGGGAAGCAGAAGTACTCCAGCATCTTCAACTACCCGACGCTGACCTGGGCCGACATCGGCGCGATCGGCTGGCTGGTGGACGGCGCCGCGATCGTCAACCAGGTGCCGCTGTGCCGCTGCTCGTACGGTCCGTACGCGCGGGCGATGGTGCGGGTCTGCAAGGAGGAGTCGTTCCACCAGCGGCAGGGCTTCGAGATCCTGCACACGCTCTGCAACGGCACTGAGGCGCAGAAGGCGATGGCGCAGGACGCGCTGGACCGCTGGTGGTGGCCGTCGCTGATGATGTTCGGTCCGCCGGACGCCGCGTCGACGCACTCGGAGCAGTCGATGGCGTGGGGGATCAAGCGGCACAGCAACGACGAGCTGCGGCAGCGGTTCGTCGACATGACCGTCCCACAGGCCGACGTCCTGGGGCTGCGCATCCCCGATGACGGTCTGACGTACGACGAGGAGACCGGCCACTACCGCTTCACCGAGCCCGACTACACCGAGCTGTACGAAGTTGTGAAGGGCAACGGTCCGTGTAACAAACAGCGCCTGGCCAAGCGGGTGCAGGCACATGAGGACGGCGCCTGGGTCCGCGAGGCCGCGGCGGCGTACGCGGCGAAACAGGCCGCCCGGCAGGAGGCGGTGGCATGAGCGTCGAGCCGCTGTGGGAGGTGTTCGTGCGGTCGCGGCGCGGGCTGTCGCACACGCACGTCGGGAGTCTGCACGCCCCGGACGCCACGATGGCGCTGCGGAACGCGCGCGACGTCTACACCCGTCGCCAGGAAGGCGTTTCGATCTGGGTGGTGCGGGCGTCCGACATCACCGCGTCCAGCCCGGACGAGAAGGACGAGTTCTTCGACCCGGCCGGCGACAAGGTCTACCGGCATCCGACGTTCTACCAGGTCCCGGAAGGTGTCGAGCACCTGTGAGCGACCTGTTCGAGTACGCCCTGCGGCTCGGTGACGACGCCCTGATCGCGGCACAACGCACCGGCGAGTGGATCGCGGCCGCGCCGCAGCTCGAGGAGGACGTTGCCCTCGGCAACATCGGCCTCGACCAGCTGGGCCAGGCGCGCTCGCTGCTGCAGTACGCCGGCTCGCTGGACGGCCGCACCGAGGACGACCTCGCGTACTTCCGCGACGAGCGCGAGTTCCGGAACCTGCAGCTGTGCGAGCTCCCGAACGGCGACTTCGCGCACGCGATGGCACGGCTGCTGTACTTCGCGACGTACCAGCAACTGCTGTACGACGAGCTGCGGGCGTGTTCCGACGAGACGCTGGCCGGTGTCGCGGGGAAGGCGGTCAAGGAGGTCGCGTACCACGTCGACCACGCGACTCAGTGGGTGCTGCGTCTGGGGGACGGAACGGACGAGAGCCACCGGCGGATGCAGACGGCGCTGGATGAGCTGTGGCCGTACACCGGCGAGATGTTCGAGTCCGACGAGCTGGTGCAGCGCCTGGACGTCGCCGTCGATCCGTCGACGTTGCACGAGGCCTGGCTGCAGCGGGTGCAGGCGGTGATCGCCGAGGCCACGTGTGAGGTGCCCTCGTCGACGTACCAGCACACCGGCGGACGGCAGGGCCGGCACACCGAGCATCTCGGTTATCTGCTGGCCGAGCTGCAGCACATCGCGCGATCGCATCCGGGTGCGTCATGGTGAGCGAGGCTGCCATTCTCGAGGCGGTCGGCGAGGTGGCGGATCCGGAGGTTCCGGTGCTGACGATCGCCGACCTCGGCGTACTGCGTGGTGTACGGCGCGAAGGCGACCAGGTCGTCGTGACGATCACCCCGACGTACTCCGGCTGCCCCGCGATGGACCTGATCCGGCACGAGGTCGAGCTGACGCTGCGCTCGCTGAACGTCGACGGTCGCGTGGAGACGGTGCTTTCGCCGGCCTGGACGACCGACTGGATGTCCGAACAGGGCAAGGCCAAGCTGGCCGAGTACGGCATCGCGCCGCCGACGCACTCGGCGGGCGCGCGGTCCGGGGGACCGGTGCTGCTGAAGCTGAGCGTCCGCTGCCCGCTGTGCGGTTCGGCGGACACCAGCGAGCTGAGCCGCTTCGGATCCACGTCCTGCAAGTCGCTGTGGCGCTGCAACAGCTGCAAGGAACCCTTCGACCACTTCAAGGCGATCTGATGACTGCTCCTGCCCGCCGCCGCGCGACGTTCCACCCGTTGAAGGTGGCCGCGATCGAGGCGATCACCGAGGACTCGGTCGCGATCACGTTCGACGTACCGCCCGAGCTCGCGGACGAGTACGAGTTCGCCGCCGGCCAGCACCTGACGATCCGGCGCGCGGGTGAGGAGGTACGGCGGAGCTACTCGATCTGCGCGCCCGCGGGATCCGGAAAGCTGCGGATCGGCGTGAAGCGCATCCCGGGCGGCGAGTTCTCGGCGTACGCCGCCAATCAGCTGAAGGTCGGCGACGAGCTCGAGGTGATGACGCCGCTCGGGCGGTTCGGCACGACGCTGGACGCCGGCAACGCGAAGCACTACGCATTCGTTGCCGCGGGCAGCGGAATCACGCCGGTGCTGTCGCTGATCGCGACGATCCTCGCGGTCGAGCCGGCCAGCCGCGTGACGTTGCTGTACGGCAACCGGACCTCGGGATCCGTGATGTTCGCCGACGAGCTGGCCGACCTGAAGGACCGGTACGCCGAACGCTTCCACCTCGTACATGTGCTGTCGCGGGAGACCACCGAGGTGGAGCTCTTCAGCGGCCGTCTCGATGCCGATCGGCTGCGGAAGCTGTTCGCCACGATCCTCCCGCTGCAGTCCGTCGACGAGTGGTTCCTCTGCGGACCGTACGCGATGGTGGTCGGCGCGCAGGACCTTCTGCTCTCCGAGGGCGTTGCGCGCGAGCACGTCCACGCCGAACTCTTCCACGTCGGCGACGAGGCCCCGAAGGCGCCGATCGAGGAATCCACCGCCGACGAGGACGCGGCGCAGGTCACCGTGATCCTGGACGGCCGCCGGTCGACGTTCCCGTTGGGGGAGCATTCGAAGGCGGTCCTTGACGCGACGCTCGCCGTCCGCGCCGACGCGCCGTTCGCGTGCAAGGGTGGCGTGTGCGGCACCTGCCGCGCGAAGGTGCTCGAGGGCGAGGTCCGGATGGACACCAACTGGGCCCTCGAACCCGACGAGATCCGGGCCGGCTACGTCCTCACCTGCCAGTCCCACCCGATCACCCCGAAGGTCACCCTGGACTTCGACGCCTGATCGCTCCGGCCCGCCGGATCACGGTGCCCGATCCTGGTACCTGGTCGTGGTACCTGGTCGTGGTACCTGATCCCGGTACCTGGTCGTGGTGACCAGGGCATGTCTGATAATCCAGCGCCTTCTACGGGGCACTAGATGATTGACGCACGGCCTGGTCTGGATTCTCGGTGGTCGTAGGCGGTGATGGAACCGAGAACGGGTGCTCCAGCGCGGTTCACCCCCCGGATATCCGCGCCAGTTGGGGGTTCTCTGCTCGTGTACCGACGGAGAACCCCCAACACGCGGGGTAGTGGTACGGCGTGGGGCGATGGCGTGGTCGTCAGCGCTACCGGGTTTCCACATGCCGTCCAGGTCGGCCGCGGCGACGGGTTGCAACACGGTGGGTTCACCCATCGTGTTGTGGGTTCCGTACCCTTCACACGGGTCAGGAACCCACAACACCGTGGGTGAACCCACCGTGCGGGAACGCGGGCGTCCGGGGACGCGGGCGGTGACGCGGGCGTGCGGGGAGCGGGCGTCGTGCGGGGACGCGGGCGTGTGGGGACGCGGGCGTGCGGGAACGCGGGCGGTGACGCGGGCGTGCGGGGACGCGCGCGGTCGTCCAGTCCGGGCGCTGACTCGGTCACCCAGACCCACCCACGGATCGGTGACAAGAGCTGGTTATCCCCTCAGTTGGAGGGTTGCCCATTCAAATTTTCAGTGGGCAACCCTGCACCTCGATGGGCTAGCTGCCAGGCGTGGATGTCGGTGGCTGCTTCGGCGGGGTGGTTGTGGGCGAAGCGCTGGAGGGGGTCGGTGGGTGGTTCCGGGGTGCTGAGGCGGTTGGCTGCTGTGACCAGTTGCCGGGCTGCGGCGAGGACCTGGGCGGCTTGAGCGGCGGCTTCTTCGGGATCGTGTACGTCGATGATCGCCGCGGCGAGGTCCGCGACTTCGCAGGCCTGGTAGGCCATCGCCAACTGCGCCGGGTTCATGCGAACGCCCGGACGAAGAACAGCGCGGTCATCAGTACGGCGGTGCTCAGCACGAGGGCGCGCAGTACGGCCGGCGGCAGTCGGCGTACGACGTGGGCGCCGGTGTAACCGCCGACGACCGCGCCGGCGAGGAGAGCGACCAGCTGTACGGGCTGCGCGAGAACGTCGGCCGCGAAGACAAAGATCAGCGCCGCGGTCAGGTACACGGCCGCGACCTGCACGACTCGCAGCGGATTGCCGAGCGCCGGGTCCAGCGTGGTGGTCGCCGTCCAGAACGCGAGCATCATCAGCCCGACCGCGCCACCGAAGTAGCCGCCGTAGATCGCCAGCACGAACTGCCCCGCCAGGATCGCCGCGGGACCAGGCTGCCCGAGCCGCAGCGCCGCGGTGAGCCGCTTGCCGAAAGCCAGCACCACGGTCGCAAACGCCAGCAACCACGGCACCACCGCGTCGAAGGATGCCGAGGGCAACAACAACAGCAACGCCGCCCCGATCGCCCCACCGCCGACGCTGGCGAGTGTCAGCTGCCCCGGTGAAGGCTGCGAGAACCCGGCGAGTTCGCGCCGATAGACCCACGCGCTGGTCGCGTTGCCGGGGAGCAGCGCGACGGTCGTGGTCGCGTTCGCGGTGACCGGCGGCATGCCGGCGCCGACCAGCGCGGCGAGTGCCACGAAGCTCCCACCACCGCCGACGGCGTTGAGGGCGCCGGCGGCCACACCGGCCAGGAGGATCAGCAGCACCCTTCGAGGATCGTCGCTCGACCAAGGGTGCACAATGCGCGATCCCCGTAGCCAGCCTTAGGTTGAGGCGTAGGCTGCGCTCATGCGGTACGACCTGGACGACCTTCGCCTGTTCACGCATGTCGCTGCGGAGGGCTCGATCACCGCCGGCGCGCGGGTGATGCACCTCAGTCTGCCTTCGGCCAGCGCGCGGGTCAGAGCACTCGAGGCGCAGGCCGGTGTACCGCTGCTGATCCGCGAGCGCCGCGGCGTCCGGCTGACCCCGGCCGGCGCGACGCTGGCCCGGCATGCCCGTGAAGTGCTCGCCGAGACAACACGCCTGGACAGCGCGGTCGCGTCGTACGCCGTCTCGCACGCGGCGCCGATCCGCCTGGTCGCAGGTGGTTCGGCGATGCACCAACTGGTCCCGATCGCGCTGGCCACGTTCCTCCGCGATCATCCGGAGTACGACGTGAACGTCAGCGAGCGCCGTACGACCCGCAGCGTCCGGCTGCTCGCCGCGGGGGAGGCGGACCTCGGCGTGATCCTCGACGACGAGCCGACCCAGCTTCGCACCGAACCGCTCGCCGACGACTCGCTCGTGGTCATCGGGCAGGCCGGCGGCATCCTCGCGGGCCGGACCTCGATCGCGTACGCCGAGGTCGCCGAACACCCGCTCGTCGGCCTCGTCCCGAACTCGCCGCTCAGTCAATGGATGGTCGACCGCCTCGGTCCGCACGCCCCGGCGCCGCGGTTCCGCACCCTCGTCCCGACTCTGCATGCCCTCATCACGCTCGCCACCGCCGGCGCCGGCCTCGCCGTCGTCCCCCGCCGCGCGGTCCCCGCCGCCACCGTCGCGCAGATCTGCCCCCTCCAGGACGCCTGGTCCCGCCGCGCCCATCTCCTCTGCTACGCCACCAACGCCCCGGAAGCCACGCACCTCCTCGCCGCCCACCTCCACACAGCGGCCGACGGACCGGCTCGATAGCCTGCAGGTATGGGTCTGGATGAGGTCGGTGTTCCGTTGCAGGCGTTCGATGCGTTGTTGCACAGTCCGAACGTGCCGACCGTGTGCCGGGCGTTGAACATGTACCAGGTGGCCGCGGCGTACACCCGGTTGAGTGGCGGCAACCCGCTCGAGCCGCTGGCGGGCGACGTCCGTCAGGTGGCGCTGGAGATCCTGTCCCGGCCGCCGGTCGAGGCGAGCGAGGACATTCGGGCCGGTTTCGACCACCTCAGTGCCCTCAACGTGCTGACCACGCTGGCCGAGTCCGACGACGTCGACCTGATCACCTCGGTCATGAAGGCGACCGAAGACACCGAGATCCGCGCCGTCGCGGCACTGGCCGCCGACACTGCCCGGAGCAAGGCCGGCGCGTAGCGGTCAGCGGACGGTGAGGTGTTCGGCGACCGCCTTGCGGGCCTGGTGGATGCGGGCCTTGACGGTGCCGAGCGGTACGTCGAGTTCGTCGGCGATCTCGGCGTACGAGAGCGCGCCGAGGTCACGCAGGACGAGCGGCTGGACGAGTTGCGGGTGGTTGGACTCCAACGCCTCCAGCGCCTCGAGCAGGTCCAGGCGGGAGCCGGCGATGACCGAGGTGGTGCGCGGGTCGACAGACTCCGGGAGGACCTCCGCGGACTGTTCGACCGAGCGGCGCTTGAGTGAGCGGTAGGTCTGGCGGGCCTGGTTGGTGGCCACGATCGTCACCCAGCCGGCGAAACTGCCGGTGCCCTTGAAGGTGTGCACCTTCTTCGCGACCTGGAGCAGCGTGTCCTGCACCGCCTCCTCCGCGTCCTCGCGGTACGGCAGGAACTTCGCCACCCGCCGCTCCACCAGCGGCCGGATCGCCTGCAGAAGCTGCGGAACCACCGACTCGTCCCCGGCGGCCGCCTGAGCTGCCAGTTCCTCCAACTCTCCGGTCATCGGCCCTCCTGTCCTGGACTGAGCAGCGGAAGGAGCGCAGCGACTGGAGCGGCGAGGGAAGGACGGGAGTCAGAGCCCCATGACTCGCCGCGACAGAGTCGTGGCATTGACACTGTCATGCTCCCCCTCTTGGACTGGTTCTTGACCGACAATAGCTGGGATGGATGTCATCGGGCGGTACCGGTTACGGGACAAGATCGGAGCGGGCGCGTTCGCGACCGTCTGGCGGGGGTACGACGACGACCTGGACGTCGACGTGGCCGTCAAGGTCCTCGCGGACAACTGGGCGTCGCGGGCGGACGTCCGCGAGCGGTTCCTGTCCGAGGCGCGACTGATGCGGCGGATCTCCAGTGATCGCGTGGTTCGCGTGTTCGATCTCGGCAAGCTGCCGGACGGGCGCCCGTACTTCGTCATGGACTACGTCGGCGGCGGCACGCTGGGCGACGTACTGCGGCAAGGACCGCTCGACCCGGCCGAGGCGCTGTGGTGGGGTGCGGACCTGGCGCGGGCCGTGGCCGCCCTGCACAGCGAGGGGGTCGTGCATCGCGACGTCACCCCGGCGAACCTGCTGCTGCGACCGAGTGACGAGGTCGGCGGCGGTACGCATCGGATCGTGCTCGCGGACCTCGGCCTGGCGAAACGGGCCGCGGAGGCGTCGGGGCTCACCCAGGCGGTCGGTACGCCGTCGTACATGGCGCCCGAGCAGGGCCGGGGCAACGGCGGGTTCGACGAGCGCGCCGACATCTACGCGGTCGGTGCGGTCACGTACGCGCTGCTGACCGGGCATCCGCCGTTCTCGGCGGCCTCGATCGGCGACGTGCTGAACCGGGACCCGGACCTGCCGCCGCCGAGCCTGCGTACGGTCTTGCACGATTCGGTCGGGCCGCTCGACGAGATCTTCGCGCGGGCGCTGGCGTACCGCGTCGAGGATCGCTGGGAGCGGGCGGACACGCTCGCCGAGCGGCTGGAGGCCGAGGCGTACCGGTTGGAGCAGGAGGCTCCGCTGCGCGCGGGGCAGCGGACCACGATCACCGACGACGAGCTCGACACGACGGTCGCCACGGACGCGCCGCTCTCGACCGATCCGCCGGCCCCGACCGATCCGCCGGTACGGCGCCGGCGTCGGCGGCGGGCGTGGTTCCTGCTGGCGCTGCCGGTGGTGTTCGTCGCGGCGGGCGCCGGTGGGTGGTTCCTCTTCGGAATGTGATTGCTTAGAGTAGTCATATGACTACCCTGTGCAGTCTGATGGTGATGTGCTCTCTGGTCGTTCCGGCGCAGCAACCGGTCGCGTCGTACACCTGCCGCGCCGACACCAAGTTCGGCCGGCACACCGTCTCGCTCCGCCAGACCGTCGACGCGCAGGCACCGGCCGTCGTCCGCGCGAACACCCGCTTCACGATCGCCGTCCGGCTGCGCCCCGGCACGCTGCCGGGTGAAGTGAAGGGCTTCACCTTGCAGGAGGTCCGCGACCTCACGCTCCGCCTCCCGATCCCGGCGAACTCGTCGTACGTCGGCGCGCAACTGGCCGGAGGTTCCGGCCTGAACTCCACCCCGACCGTCCGCCTGGACGGCACCACACTGCTCGTCACGGTGTCCGGTCCGATCCCGGGCGGCGCGTCGTACCAACTGCCGACCCTCAGCCTGCGCCTCAAGTCCGGGCGCCCCGGGACCGTCGTCGAGACCAAGCTGAAGGGCACCAGCTACGACGACCCCGGCCTCACCCTGCAGGCCAAGATCAAGTGGAAGTTCCTCAGCACCAAGGCTCCGGTCGCCTGCTACCCGAACCCCAACCCGGCGCTGACCCGCACTCGGGTGACTCAGTAGGTCACGGTGATGCGTTGGGCCACCGGGTCGATCTGGACCGGGCCGCCGTAGGGCAGGACGAGCATCGGGTCGGTGTGGCCGATGTCGAGTCCTTTCACGACGACGGCGTCGGGGTGGTACTCGGTGAGGGCCCGGTCGACGGCGAGGTATTGGTCGGTGACGTAGGCAACCGACTGCTCATCGGTGAGTTCGGTGAACAGCGACCGGGACTTCGGGCGACCCCACAGCACCGCGTCGAAGCGTTGCAGCAGGCCGCGCTCGCCGAAGTTGCGCAGGATGCGGTAGATCGTGTCCGCCGAGGGCATCTCCTCGCTGGTCTCGCCGAACAGCACACCGCCGTACGACTCGGTCGGCAGCATCCAGCGGTTGGCGGCGAGCTGCCAGTCGAGAATCTCGATGCAGCCGCCCCACAGCCTGCCGCTGACGGTCTTCGAGCCGTTCCACGTCCAGCCCGTGCCGGGGAGCAGCGGCGGCTCGACCTCCAGGTTCGCTGGGACGTTCCAGTCGTGGTCGCGGTCGGTCCACGCCTCGGCCGGGGTCAGCTCGAACTCGCCGCCGGTGAACATCGCCGCCCGCAGCGACCGCTCGGTGTCCGGATGCATCGCGCCGCCGCGCCCGAACTGCACCATCACGCTGCCGCCGTAGCAGCCCGGCAATCCCAACGAATACAGGAAGTTCAGCAGGTTCGTGTTGTCGCTGTACCCGAAGAACGGCTTCGGGTCGGCCCGGAACACCGCCGGGTCCAGGTGCTTCAGCACGGTGAGCTGGTCGTCACCGCCGATCGACGCGAAGACCGCGCGGATCGACGGATCCGACCATGCCGCATGCAGGTCCGCAGCCCGCTCCGCCGGCGTGCTCGCGAGCTTCCGCGTGGTCGGGTACTCCACCGGCTCCAGGCCGAAGTCCTCGCGCATCCGCCGCAGGCCCAGCTCGTACGGCCCCGGGAAGATCTCCGGCAGACCACCGGACGGCGAAACGACGGCGACCCGGTCACCGGGTTTCAGCACAGCTCAGACTCCGATCGGGTGCCACACGGTCTTCAGCTCCAGGTACTGCGTCAGACGCGACAGGCCCTGGTCCGCGGTCCAGTCCTCCTCGGCGGGACGTCGTACCCGCTTGAGGTTCTCGGCGGCGGCGATCTCCAGGTCCCGCGCCTCGTCCTCGGACTCGATGCCGCACAGGTCGATCGCATTCACGTCCTTGTGCGACGCCAGCCATGGCCCGATCTCGGACGCCGACCCGGTGAGGATGTTGACCACACCACCCGGTACGTCGGAGGTCGCCATCACCTCGCCGAGCGTCACCGCGGGCAGTGGGCGCTCGTACGACGACACCGCGACGACCGTGTTGCCGGAGACGATCGCGGGCGCGATCACACTGGTCAGACCGAGCAGGCTGGAGTCCTGCGGCGCGAGCACCGCGACCACACCGGTTGCCTCGGGCAACGAGAAGTCGAAGTACGGACCGGCCACCGGGTTCGACGAGCCGACCACCTGGGCGAGCTTGTCGGCCCAGCCGGCGTACCAGACCCAGCGGTCGATCGACGCGTCGACGACCGCCCGGGCCTTGGCGATCGACAGTCCCTCGGAGGCCGCGACCTCGCTGCTGAACTGCTGGTGCCGGCCCTCCATCACCTCGGCGATCCGGTACAGCACCTGGCCACGGTTGTACGCCGTCCGCGCGTGCCAGCCCGGGAACGCCTTGCGGGCCGCGACGACGGCGTCCCGGGCGTCCTTGCGAGAGGCCTGCGACGCGTTCGCCAGGAACTTGCCGCGCGCGTTCGTGACCACGTACGACCGGCCGGACTCGCTGCGCGGGAAGGCGCCGCCGATGTAGAGCTTGTACGTCTTGCGCACCTCAAGCCTCGAAGTCTCTTTAGTGGGCAAGGTAGGCCTCCAGACCGTGGCGACCGCCCTCGCGGCCGTAGCCCGACTCCTTGTACCCGCCGAACGGCGAGGTCGGGTCGAAGCGGTTGAACGTGTTCGCCCAGACCACACCGGCCCGCAGCTGGTTGGCCATCCAGAGGATCCGCGACCCCTTCTCGGTCCAGATCCCCGCGGACAGGCCGAACGGGGTGTTGTTGGCCTTCTCGACCGCCTCGGCCGGAGTACGGAACGTCAGCACCGACAGCACCGGGCCGAAGATCTCCTCGCGGGCGATCCGGTGCGCCTGCGAGACGCCGGTGAAGACCGTCGGCGGGAACCAGTAGCCGTTGGCCGGCAGCTCGCACTCCGGCGACCAGCGCTCGGCGCCCTCGTCCTCGCCGACCTGCGACAGCTCGCGGATCTTCGCCAGCTGAGCGGCTGAGTTGATCGCGCCGATGTCGGTGTTCTTGTCCAGCGGGTCGCCGACGCGCAGCGTGCCCATCCGGCGCTTCAGTCGCGCCAGCACCTCGTCGTACACGCTCTCCTGGACCAGCAGCCGTGAACCCGCGCAGCAGACATGGCCCTGGTTGAAGAAGATGCCGTTGACGATGCCCTCGATGGTCTGGTCGATCGGCGCGTCCTCGAAGACGATGTTCGCCGCCTTGCCGCCGAGCTCGAGCGTGACCGCCTTCTGCGTGCCCGCGACCGACTTCGCGATCGCCCGGCCGACCTCGGTCGACCCGGTGAACGCGACCTTGTCGACGTCCGGGTGCTCCACGAGGGCCTGACCGGTGCGGCCGGCGCCGGTGACGATGTTCACCACACCCGGCGGCAGATCGGCCTGCTGGCAGATCTCCGCGAACGCCAGCGCGGTCAGCGGCGTGGTCTCGGCCGGCTTGAGTACGACGGTGTTGCCCGCCGCCAGCGCCGGCGCGATCTTCCACGCCAGCATCAGCATCGGGAAGTTCCACGGGATCACCTGACCGGCGACACCCCACGGGCGCGGGTCCTCGCCGACACCGGCGTACTCCAGCTTGTCGGCCCAGCCCGCGTAGTAGAAGAAGTGCGCGGCGACCAACGGGATGTCGACGTCACGGGACTCGCGGATCGGCTTGCCGTTGTCCAGCGACTCCAGCACCGCCAGCTCCCGCGCGCGCTCCTGGATCAGCCGCGCGATCCGGAACAGGTACTTGGCCCGGTCCTTGCCGCTCATCGGCCCCCAGACCCGGTCGAAGGCGCGGCGCGCGGCCCGGACCGCCTTGTCGACGTCGGCCGGTCCGGCCTCGCTGACCTCGGCCAGCACCTCTTCCGAGGCCGGCGACACGGTCTTGAACGGCTTCCCGTCGGTCGCATCGACGAACTGCCCGTTGACGAAGAGCCCGTACGACGACTTGATGTCGACGATCGCCCGCGATTCCGGGGCCGGGGCGTACTCGAATCTGCTCATGCCCAATCAGTCCAGCGTGAAGTAGTCGGGGCCGGGATAGTGCCCGGTGGCCAGCTTGGTGCGTTGCATCAGCAGGTCGTTCAGCAGGCTGGAGGCACCGAAGCGGAACAGCTCCGGGTCCAGCCAGTCCGGTCCGGCCGACTCGTTGACGGTGACCAGGTACTTGATCGCGTCCTTCGCGGTCCGGATCCCGCCGGCCGGTTTGACGCCGATGTGCAGGCCGGTGGCCTCGTGGTAGTCGCGGACCGCCTCGAGCATTACCAGCGTGACCGGCAGCGTGGCTGCGGGGGACACCTTGCCGGTGGAGGTCTTGATGAAGTCCGCACCGGCCAGCATCGCCAGCCAGGACGCCCGCCGGACGTTGTCGTAGGTGACCAGCTCGCCGGTCTCCAGGATCACCTTCAGGTGCGCGTCGCCGGCCGCCTCGCGGATCGCGGCGATCTCGTCGAAGACCAGGCCGTACCGCCCGGACAGGAAGGCGCCGCGGTCGATCACCATGTCGACCTCGTCGGCGCCCGCGGCGACCGCGTCCTTGGTGTCCTGCACCTTGATCGCGAGGCTGGAACGCCCGCTGGGGAAGGCGGTCGCGACACTCGCGACGTTGATCCCCGAACCCTCCAGTTCGCGTTTCGCGGTGGCGACCAGGTCCGGGTACACACAGACCGCGGCGACCTGCGGTGTGGACGGGTCGGCCGGATCGGGCCGCCGAGCCTTCGCGCACAAGGCCCGCACCTTGCCGGGGGTGTCCTGCCCTTCCAGCGTGGTCAGGTCGATCATCCGGATCGCCAGGTCCAGCGCGTACTGCTTCGCGGTGGTCTTGATCGACCGGGTGCTCAGGGTGGCGGCGCGGGCCTCCGCCCCGACCTGGTCGACGCCCGGCAGCCCGAGCAGGAACCGGCGCAGCCGGTCCTCGGACGAGGTCACGTCGGCCAGTGTGTCGACGCCGCTGTCGAGTGTGGTCACGCTTGGGAGTCTAGTGCCGATCCGGGAGAGGTCGATCTGGAACAGCCCCCGGGCGCCGGTTAGTTTGTCCGGGTGAAGTCGAAATCGCCGGAGCGCGAGCAGTACCTGTCCGCCTCGAACCGGATCACCGGGGTCATCGTGCTGGTGATCGGGGCCCTCGGGCTGCTGGACATCCTGTTGGAGTGGCGGACCGCGTCCGGTCTGCTGGTGGCCAGTGTGATCGGGATGTTCATGGTGCTGGCGTACGTCGGCCTGATCCGCCCGTCGGTGACCCTCAGCCCCGAGGATCTGCTGCTGCGTAACCACCTGCGCGACCACCGGATCCCGTGGTCGAAGGTGACCGGCGTCGACGTGACCGACATCCTCCGGATCCACACCGACGAGGCCCGCTTCCGCGCGCCCGGCGTTCAGCTCGTCATGCGCGACCTGCGCAAGCAACGCGTCGGCGGCCGCAAACTCGGCGCCGACAACTCGATCTCGAAGGCGGACTTCGTCACCAACCGGATCGAGACCCATCAGGAGCAGTACGCCGAAAAGTCCCAAGGCGATGTGGAACACCAGTGGGCCGTCCCCGAACTGGCCGTCTTCGCAGTCCTCCTGGTCATCGCCGTGATCGCAGCCGCCGCCCGCTGACCCATCTCGGCGCAGTCGGGCCGTGAGCGGAACTGTGGGGTGAATCGCTGCGTCGGAGGGCTTGTTCGGCCCCGAATGAACCCCTGGACACTCCAGGATTGGGTCCGACAGGTCCCCAGACACACATTCGAGAGTGGAGCTCATGGTCAACCTCTCACGTTTCACCCTGCGTGGCGTGGCCACGGTCGGTGCCCTGGCAGCCCTCGCGGCCGCGGTGATGCCGAACGCCCAGGCTGCGCAGACCTCCGGCACTGCCGCCACCGGTGACACCGCCGCCGCGGCGGTCACCGCCGACCCGAAGCCGCTGCCGGAAGGCGTCGCGATCGCGATCGGCAACCCGCCGGCCGGTGACGGTCTGACGACGAAGTCGTCGACGCTGAACATCGTGCGCTACAACAAGCTGTACAAGACCGGCGCGATCCCGTCGTCGAAGTGCAAGCAGGCGAACGTCTCGCTGCGCACCTTCCAGGGTGTCGTTGCCTACGAGAACAACCTGTTCAAGTGCCTCTACGGGTCCTGGGCGCTGCCGCTGAAGCAGGCCGGTGCGGCGTACAAGGTGGCCCCGACGCTGGTCGTGCACAACAACCGCACGGTGAACTCCTACTGCGGTGCCGTCACCGACCGCGCGTTCTTCTGCGGGTACAACGGCAAGGCGTGGATCTACATCCCGGCGTACCAGATCATCAACTACTGGAAGCAGAGCCCGACGTTCGCTCAGGCCTACGCGACCTTCACGCTGTCCCACGAGTACGGCCACCACGTCCAGTGGCTGACCGGCATCCTGGGCGCGTCCTGGACCCGTCAGCGCGCCTTCAGCACGTACGCCGCGCAGCTCGAGGAGAGCCGTCGCCGTGAGCTGCAGGCGTCCTGCCTCGCCGGTGCCGTCGACGGTGCGAACAAGCGCAACTACCCGTTCAGCGGCCCGTTCATGGTCCAGTACAACTACCTGGTCCAGAACAGCGGTGACATCCAGGGCTACCCGCGCGACCACGGTTCGTTCAAGAACCACGCGTTCTGGGTGACCGCCGGCTTCAACGCGAAGCACACCTACACGGTGGCCGGCAACTGCAACACCTGGAACGCGTCGTCGGCCTACGTCGCCTGACCGGTTCCACGTAACTCGGCCGCCCGGTACGCGTTGGCGTACCGGGCGGCTGTTTCGTTTTGGCGACACCTGCACGATCCGCGATCGGATGGTTACTTGTTTCGGGTGTGCACGCCCTAGAGTTCTGAGTCGAGCGTCGAACGGCAGGAGTCAACGACAGTGAACTACGACGAGTTCAACACCGAGTACGCCAGGGTGCTGGACAAGATCAAGAGCGGCCGGAGCACCTGGTCGGAGCTGTCCGGGCACGTCACCCGGTTGCGGCAGGCGACCACGGGCATCACCAGCCCGGTGGAGCGCACCCAGATCGACCACGACCTCGCCGCGCTGAGCCAGATGGTCGACATGTCCCGGCGGACCAACGACAAGGAAGACGTCTGGACGATCACGTCCGAGGCGATCCGCCGGGCCAGCAGCCAGGAGGGCACGGTCGCGGACC
Organism: Kribbella sp. NPDC048915; assembly: GCF_040649595.1. Classification (NCBI taxonomy): domain Bacteria; kingdom Bacillati; phylum Actinomycetota; class Actinomycetes; order Propionibacteriales; family Kribbellaceae; genus Kribbella; species Kribbella sp. NPDC048915. The sequence continues at coordinate 92,274 of NZ_JBEZFT010000015.1, forward strand.
GGATCGCCCGGATCGAGACGAGCATCGGCGAGATCTCCGCTCTGGCCGACCGGAACCCGGACGAGCGGGACGCGCTGATGCAGTCCACCAGCACGCTGCGCATCCTGCACGCCTCGCTGCAGAGCTCGCTGCGCGCCGAGGAAGCCGAAGCGGCCGCAGCCGCCCGCTGACCGCCACGGACACACCCGCCAGGTGTTCCGCGGCGGCAGCCGAACAATCAGTCAGATTCCCGCAGCGGCAGCCAGGTCGGTCTTGACGGCTGCCAATGCGGTCGCTGCCTGCGCACGGGCCGCTCCGACCCCCGTTGTGCCCCCCGTCGTGACCCCTGTCGTGACCCCTGTCGTGACCGGCACGACCACTTCGAGGTAGCACTTGAGCTTCGGCTCCGTACCCGACGGGCGCACGACCACCCGTGCGCCGTCGGACAGCGTGTAGCGCAGTCCCTCCGTCGGTGGCAGCGATTCCGATCCGAGGCTCAGGTCGTCGATCCGCTCCACGGTGTACGAACCGAGGGTCGTCGGCGGCGTCGCCCGCAGCCGGTCCATCGCCTGCGCGATCAGCGACAGGTCCTCGACCCGCACCGACAGCTGGTCCGTCGCGTGCAGACCGTGCTTGACCGCCAGGTCGTCCAGCAGGTCGACGAGGGTGCGCCCCGCGGCCTTTGCCTGCGCGGCCAGCTGCAGCACGCGGACGAGCGTCGACACGCCGTCCTTGTCCTTCACCGCCTCGGGGTCCACGCAGTACCCGAGCGCTTCCTCGTAACCGAACACCAGGTCCGGCACGCGCCCGATCCACTTGAACCCGGTCAGTGTCTCGACGTACCGGACGCCGTACGACGCGGCGATCTTGCCGAGCAGCGACGACGACACGATCGAGCACGCCGCGACACCGGCCGGCCGCGACGACAGCAGGAACTCACCGAGCAGCGCGCCGAGCTCGTCGCCGCGCAGCATCCGCCACCCGCCGTCGGCTGCGGCGTCAGGTACGGCGACCGCGCAACGATCGGCGTCCGGGTCGTTCGCGACCGCGAGGTCGGCGTCGATCTCGCGGGCCAGCTCGAGCGCCGCGTCGATCGCGCCCGGCTCCTCCGGGTTCGGGAACGCGACGGTCGGGAAGTCCGGGTCCGGGTCAGCCTGGGTGGCGACCACTCGTGGTGCGGCGAACCCGGCGCGCGCGACCGCGGCTTCGACAAGTGTCCGCCCGACGCCGTGCAGTGGCGTGTAGGCGACGTTCAGGTCCCGGGGCGCATCGGCGGGGACCAGCTCCGCGATGCGGTCCAGGTAGGCGTTCAGGAGCTCGTCACCGATGGTCTGCCAGTCGTCGCCACGCGGTACGCCCGCCAGCGGGCCGACCGCGGCGATGGCGGCCGCGATCTCGGCGTCGGCGGGCGGCACGATCTGCGAGCCGTCGCCCAGGTAGACCTTGTAGCCGTTGTCCTGCGGCGGGTTGTGGGACGCGGTCACGACCACGCCGGCGACCGCGTGCAGGTGCCTGATCCCGAAGGCAACCACCGGCGTCGGCGCCGGCCGGTCGAGCAGGACTGCGTCCAATCCGGCGCCGCGGATCACGGCGGCGGTGTCCTGGGCGAAGACATCGGACTTGTGGCGGGCGTCGTACCCGATCAGGACGGGTCCGTCGGTGCGGCCGGTGGCCTTCAGGTACGCCGCGAGTCCGGCGGCGGCCCGGATCACCACGACCCGGTTCATCCGGTTCGGCCCGGCGCCGACGGCACCGCGCAGGCCCGCCGTACCGAACTCCAGGGTGCCGGCGAAGCGATCGGCCAGCTCGGCGGTGTCCCCGGCCGCCAGCAGCTCGGTCAATTCGGCGCGGGTGTCGGGGTCCGGATCCTCCCGCAGCCAGGCTTCGGCGGCGGCCTTCACGTCATCGGTCACAGGGGCACTCTAGTGACTCGCCAACGACTTGCCAGTGACTCGCTGGTGACTCGCTAGTGCCCCGAGGACTGACAAGGCCTGGACCGGATGTCGGCCACGTAGTCGTCGGGCGCGCCGGCCGCCTCGGCGGCCTCGGCCAGGATGCCGAGGTAGCGGGCCGACGGGAGGCCGCCCTCGTAGGCGTTCAGCACGTACATCCAGGCCAGCTGCTCGCCGTCCAGGGTCTGCACCCGGACCTGGATCTTGCGGTAGATGCCCTGATCCACCCACTCCCACTCGTCCAGCCGCTCGACGTCCTTCGGATGGACGTCGTACAGCGCGACGAAGACCTGGTTGGACGGGTTGGCCGGATCCTCGACGACGGTGGCCATCGCGCCCTCCCAGCCGAGCTCCTCGCCGCCGAAGGTGAGCCGCCAGCCGGTGATCCAGCCGGTCCCGCGTAGGGGCGAGTAAGGGCACCGCTCGGCCATCAGGTTCGGGTCCAGATTCGACGCAAACGCGGCGTACAGGGTCACGAAATCAGAGGATACGGAAGAATGGCCTCCCGTGGCGCGAGTTGTGATCATCGGAGGCGGTCCCGGCGGGTACGAAGCGGCGAGTGCGGCCGCCCAGCTCGGGGCGGAGGTGACGGTCGTCGATTCCGACGGGATCGGCGGTTCCGGCGTGCGTACCGACGCGGTGCCGAGCAAGACCCTGATCGCCACGGCGGAGGTGATGACCGAGGTCGAGGAGGCCGGTGAGCTGGGCGTCCGGCTGGACGACGGCGACGACGACCCGGCGAACTCCGTCCGGGTCGATCTGTCCGTCGTGAACCGGCGGGTCAAGGCGCTGGCCGCCGCGCAGTCCGAGGGCATCAGCCGCCGGCTGGAGCGGGACAAGGTGCGCGTCATCGAGGGCCGCGGCCGGCTGGACGGGCCCGAGACCGTGGTCGTCGACGCGGCCGGCGGCGAGCAGCGGCTGGACGCCGACGTGGTCCTGATCGCCACCGGTGCAAGGCCTCGCGTGCTCAAGGGCTCCGAGCCGGACGGCGAGCGGATCCTGACCTGGGAGCAGGTCTACGAGCTGTCCGAGCTGCCCGAGCGGCTGATCGTGGTCGGGTCCGGCGTCACCGGTGCGGAGTTCGCCAGCGCGTACGACGCGCTCGGCAGCGACGTCGTCCTGGTGTCGTCCCGGGACCGGGTGCTGCCGGGGGAGGACGCCGACGCGGCTGCCGTCTTGGAGGACGTGTTCAAGCGCCGCGGTCTGACCGTGCTGAGCAAGTCCCGGGCCGAGTCGGTCAAGCGCCAGGGCGACGGCGTCGTGGTGACGCTCACCGACGGCCGGACGGTCGAGGGATCGCACGCGCTGCTCGCGGTCGGATCGCTGCCGAACACCGATGACATGAATCTTGTCGAGTCGGGCGTGTCGCTGACCGACGGCGGGTTCGTCCAGGTCGACAAGGTGTCGCGGACCACCGCCCGTGGCGTCTACGCGGCCGGCGACTGCACCGGCGTCCTGATGCTCGCCTCGGTGGCCGCGATGCAGGGCCGAATCGCAATGGCCCACGCGCTCGGCGACGCGGTCACGCCGCTGAACCAGTCGACGGTGTCCGCGAACGTCTTCACCGCACCCGAGATCGCCACCGTCGGGCTGACCCAGGCCGTCGTCGACGCCGGTGACACCACGGCACAGGTCGTCAAGGTGGCGCTGGCGGACAACGCCAGGGCGAAGATGCAGGGCGTCCGGGACGGCTTCGTGAAGCTCTTCTGCCTGCCCAACACCGGCATCGTGGTCGGCGGCGTGGTGGTCGCGCCGCGCGCCAGCGAACTGATCCACCCGATCTCGCTGGCCGTCGCCGCCCGGCTCACCGTCGACCAGGTCGCTCAGTCCTTCACCGTCTACCCGTCGATCTCCGGCTCGATCGCCGAAGCCGCGCGCCGGCTGCACCTGCGGCACTGACCTGACTGGACCGGCCGCGGTCACTGGCCTGGCCAAAAGTCGTCATGACGGCTACAAGCCAGGAGATCGTCTTGCTGTACCAGCGGCCCGGTGGCGAGGATCGCGCCCATGGCCTTCCTCCCTGTGCCGCTCGCGCGGCTGCTCCGACCTGCTCTGGCCGGTGTGCTCGCACCGCTCGCGTTGCTGCTGCCGGCGGTCAACGCACCGGCCGCTCAGGCCGCGCTGCGGGCCGCGGTCGACCCCGGTCTGACCGCGCGGCTCGCCGACGGGCCGAGCGACTTCTGGGTCCGGTTCGAGCGGCAGCCCGAGCTCACGGCAGCGGCCCGGATCACCGACTGGACCGAACGCGGCAAGGCGGTGGTCAGCGCGCTGCGGTCGACCGCCGAGCGGGATCAGGGGCCGGTGCTCAAGGCGCTGCGGTCGGCGCAGGCGGAGTACGTCTCGCTGTACATCGACAACTCGATCTACGTCCGCAACGGCAGCCGTGAGCTCGCGGAGCGGCTGGCGGCTGAGCCGGGCGTGGTCGCCCTCAAGACGCCGACGACGTACCCGTTGCCCAAGCCGGCGCGGGAGCAGCGGGCCGCCGCCACGAGCGGCGTGGAGTGGGGTGTCGCGGCGGTCCACGCGGACCAGGCCTGGGAGCGGTACGGCGCCACCGGGCAAGGCATCGTGGTCGGCAGCATCGACACCGGGGCGCAGTACGACCACCCGGCGCTGGTCTCGTCGTACCGCGGGAACAACGGCGACGGGACGTTCACGCACGACTACAACTGGTACGACCCGGCGGGAGTCTGTGCGGTCGCGGAGCCGTGTGACGAGATCGGCCACGGGACGCACACGATCGGGACGATGGTCGGCGACGATCGTGCGGGACAACGGATCGGTGTCGCGCCGGGCGCCCGCTGGATCTCGGCGAAGGGCTGTGAGGACTACTTCTGCAGCGATCTGTCGATGGCGCTCAGCGCGCAATGGATGCTGGCGCCGACCGAGCTCGACGGCTCGAACCCCGACCCGGCCAAGCGGCCGAACATCATCAACAACTCGTGGGGCGGTCCGCCCGGGAACCCGTGGTACCAGGAGTGGGTCCGGCAGTGGGTCGCGGCCGGGATCTTCCCGACGTTCTCGGCCGGCAACGAGGGGCCTGGTTGCTCGACCGCCGGCTCGCCGGGCGACTACCCGGAGTCGTACGCCGTCGGGGCTGTGGACGAGAACGGCGCCGTCGCGAGCTTCTCCTCCCGCGGCAACCCGCTGTCAGGCGATGTCAAGCCGGACATCGCCGCTCCCGGAGAGATGATCCGCTCCGCCTACCCCGGCAACAGGTACGTCTTCTTCAGCGGTACGTCGATGGCCGCCCCGCATGTCAGCGGCGCCGTCGCCGTCCTGTGGTCGGCCGCACCGGAGCTGGTCGGCGACGTGGCCCGGACTCGCGGCGTGCTGGATCGCTCCGCGCGCGACCACGACGACACGAGCTGTGGCGGGACCGCGGCCGACAACCATGTGTACGGCGAAGGCCTGCTCGACGTGCTCGCGGCGGTGGGCGCGGCACCACGTACCGGCGCCGGGCTGCTGACCGGCAAGGTCGTCGACGCGTCCGGTACGCCGATCGCCGGCGCGAGCCTGGCCGCCCCGGACAGCTCCACCGCGAAGACCGATGCCGACGGCAACTACGAGCTCTACCTGGACGCCGGGAATCATCGTGTCACCGTTCAGGCCTTCGGCTACGGCACGCAGTCCTACGACGCCACGATCTCGGCAAAGACCACGACAACCAAGGACTTCACGCTCGCGGTGACTCCCCGCGCGACCTTGAGCGGGCTGGTCCGCGACGGATCCGGCCACGGCTGGCCGTTGTACGCCAAGCTGACCGTCGACGGCGTGGCCGGAGCCTGGTACACCAAGCCCGCCACTGGCCGGTACGCGATCGATCTGCCGATCGGCGTGACCCACAAGCTGCACGTGCAGCCGCTGTACGGCGGGTACACCGACAGCACGGTGGACGTCGCGCTCGACGGCGACCTCGTGCGCGATGTCGCCGTGCCGATCGACAACCGCAAGTGCGTGGCCCCGGGCTACGGGACCGACTGCGCGAAGATCCCGGGCGGGCTCGTCCAAGGCACGGTCAAGGACGCGAACACCGGCCAGCCGGTGAACGACGCCAAGGTTACGGGCGCCGGGCAGACGGCGACCACGATCACCACCGCGGACGATCCCGGCCAGCCGGACGGTCTGTACTGGCTGTTCGTGCCGACCGGCTCCGGCAAGCTGCGGGCGACGATGCACGGCTACCAGGCGCAGCAGAAGACCGTCACGGTTCAGACGGACTGGGTCAAGTCGGTCAACTTCTCGCTGAAGGCCGGACGGCTGACGGTCAAGGACTCCGCGATCGAGGCGACCACGCGGCTCGGCAAGTCGGCGAAACGCAAGCTGACCATCACCAACGACGGCACTGCCGCGGCGACCTACTCGCTCGCCGATTCCCGGCGAGGGTTCGACTTGCAGTCGGCCGACGGTGTGGCGGGTCTGCGCGCTACCTCGGCGCCGCTGCGCCGGGAGCCGGTCCGGACGGAGCCTGGTCACACGTTGAGCGGGGTCGACGTCGGCAACGGCTCGACGGCCGCGGCGACCGGCGAGGCGCCCTCGCGATGGTGGATCCCGGTCTCGAACTACCCGACCCTGATCAGCGACAACGTCGCCGCGACCCATAACGGTCTGGTGTACTCCGTCGGCGGTGTGGAGTCCGGCCGGGCCTCGGCAGCGGCGTACGTCTACGAGCCGCAGAAGCTGAGCTGGCGACGGCTGGCGGACATGCCGGAAGGGCGGCGCAAGCCGGCGTCCGGGTTCGTCGACGGGAAGCTGTACCTGGTCGGAGGCTGGGGCCCGAAGGACACTCCGTCGGCGACAACGCTGATCTACGACGTGGCGACCGACCGCTGGCGCACCGGTGCCGCGAACCCCAAGCCGTGGGGTGCCGTCGGGTCCGCGGTCCTCGACGGCAAGGTGTACTCGGTCGGTGGCTGCATCGACGAGTGCCAGGTGGCGACAACGGACGTGACGGCGTACGACGTCGCACACGACCGCTTCGAAGTCCTGGCGCCGTACCCCGAACCGGCGTCGTGGGCGTCCTGCGGCGGCATCGACGGCAAGGTGTACTGCGCCGGCGGCCTCGGCGCCGACGACACCGGCAACGGTCCGCCGAGCACCAGGCACGCCTACGCCTACGATCCGGCGACGAACACCTGGTCGCGGGTCGCGGATCTGCCGCTCGACCTGTGGGCGAGCAGCTATGCGGTCGCCGGCGGCACCCTCGCGGTGACCGGCGGGATCGCGCTCGACTCGACCGTCCGCACCAATGAGGCGTTTTCCTACAACCCCCGCACGGACGTGTGGTCGCCGCTGCCGAACACCACGAATGCCCTCTACCGCGGGGCCGCGGCCTGCGGCCTGTTCCGGGTCGGAGGCCTGCTTGACGCCCGTCAGGTGGCGTACGCCGAGCAGTTGCCTGGCCACGACGGCTGCGCCGAGTCCGGGACCGACGCGCAGTGGCTGAGCGAATCCATCACCAGCGGCACGCTGGCCCCCGGGCAGAGTGTGACGGTCACGCTGACGATGAACTCCCAGGAGCTCTCGCAACCCGGTACCTACCGGGCGGGGCTCGCGGTCCGCGGCGGTACGCCGTACGCCGTGACGTCGGTCGACGTGGCGCTGGTGGCGCAGGCGCCGCCGAACTGGGTGCGGCTGTCCGGGACCGTCACCGGGAAAGCGTGTGACGGCACCAGCTCGGCGCTGGCCGGCGCGGTGGTGGCGCTCGACAACCGGGCGGGTTCGTGGACGTTGAGCACCGGGCCCGACGGCGGATACGCGGTCTGGCTGCCGGGCGGTGGAAAGGTGCGGGTCGTCGTTGCGGCCAACGATTTCCGGCCGGTTTCCGTCGATGTCGCACTCCGGCCGGGGAAGGCGGTCGAACTGCCGATCACGCTTCAGCGCCTGCACTGCTGATCCGCGCACAACTTCGGCTCCGCGCGGTGCATCGAGTTAGGTATGAAGACACGGAAGACACTGAACCGCGGAGCCGCGGCAGCGGCTTCCGCCGTGCTCCTCGGCAGCCTGGCCCTGACCGCACCGGCCACGGCCACCACGACGGAAACGACGGCGACCGCCGCCGCCTGCAGCATCAATGTCGGTTCGGTCACCGCGGCCGGCGATATCGCGAACACCGCGGTCACCGCCGGCTCGCCGATCACGGTCAAGCGCAGCAAAGGCCCGCACATGTTCGCGCCGGGTGTGGCGAAGGTCGCCACGACCTGGACCACGACCGTCGGCGTCGCGGGGGACACTACGACGTACGGCAGCGTGATCCTGAACGCGACGCTCTACGACGGCGCGTACGGGTACCGCTCCACCGGTGAGCCGTTCACCGAGCTGACGTCGCGCGGTGGCGGGTACAACGGTTACAAGGCGATCGAGCAGTCGTTCTACTGGGGCAAGACGAACCGTGGCGCCGAGTACCGGCTGCGCGGCGACGGCGTGCTCTACCGGTACGTGCCGGACACCCGGACGATGTCTCGCTGGCCGGGGTACTCAGCGGTGAAGACGATGGCGCTGATCAGCGAGACGGCGACGTACGACACCTTCCTCGCCAACACCTACGGCGGGGCGCTGTACACGATCCGCATCCCGGTGACCGGTCAGCCGGTCGTCAAGAAGGTGCGGACCAGGACCTGGCAGGGCTTCGAGTACCTGGTTGCGGAGAAGTGCGGCGTCCAGAGCACGCTGCTCGTCGGCGTCGACAAGGACGCCAAGGCGGCGTACCTGTACGCCGTTGGTCACGCCAACGGTGCGACGACACTGATCCAGGGGCTCGGGAAGATCCCCGGCGAGTTCGCGGATCCGGTCCACTACCTGCACACCGCCGAGGGGAACGCTCCGTTGTTCGGCGAGTGAACCGGCAAGGCCCCGGTGACCAGTTGGTCGCCGGGGCCTCGTCGTTCGCTACGGGTCAGAAGTCCCCGCCGAAGTCGCCACCGAAGTCGCCGCCGTCGAACGGGTTGAAGTCGCCCCCGCCGTCGCCACCGAAGTCTCCGCCGTCGCCGCCGCCGTCGGCCATGCCGTCCTCGTAGCCGGCCGCGTAGTCGCCGTACCCGCCGCCGGCGAACATGCCGCCGAGCGCGGTGCCGATGAACATACCGGTCAGCACACCGCCGACGCCGCCGAACAGACCCTGCGCGTACGGCGAGTAGGCCGGGCCGGCCTCCCAGTACGGAACCCGCTGCGGGCCGACCATCACCTTGCGGACGTCCGGCTCGGCGCCGGCGCGGACCCGCTCGGCGTCGGCGGCGCAGGCCGGCACCTCGCGCGGCGCACCGCCGGGCGGCGCCCACTCCACGTCGACCACGGACGGACCGTGCTGCGGGTTGAAGAAGCAGGCCGGGCGGCGCTGCGGCAACGGCTCGCCGGCGACCCGGGCCTTCACACAGGCCGCGGCGTAGCGGCCGTCCTCGAGGATCTCGATCACGTGCTTGATCTGGTCGGCCTGGGTGACCTGACCGATCGCCTGCTTGGCGGACTCGTAGGAGTCCAGGGCGCGCTGGTAGTCCTGGCGCGCACCGTCGCCGAGGTCCTTGCCGACCATTTCCAGGTCGAGGTCCTGCAGCTCCTCGCCGAAGCGCGTGATGTCCTCGTCCGCGGTCTTCTTGACCGCTTCGAGTTCGGCCGCGGTGATCTCGTGCTGCTTCTGGTTCTGCAGCTGGGTCCGGCGGTACGAGCGGTACGCCAGGACTGCGATCACCACGACGGCGATGAGCAGGATGAATTCCATGTCGGGCCTCTCTCGGGGGCTCTTTGGTCAGAGCCTATCCAATCCCGCAAGCGCGAACACTCGCCACGCACGGTGACGAAATCCGCGGAAAGCGGTCACCGGCGACGCATAATCGAGACGCGCGCCGCCCAGCGCCGACCGACCTCCGCCGGAAGGCTGTTCATGGGCAAGACCGCGCGACTCCTGCAGGTGTTCGGGCCGATCGTGTTGACGGCGGCCGCACTGGTTCCGGTGCCGCAGGACGACCGATCCGACCAGTCCTATCAGGAGATTCCACTCGACGGCCCCGCGGTCCAGGCGCGCACCGAGCCGTACGCGATGGTCGGCGTCACCTGGCCGGCCGGGGTGCGGGACGTGACGGCGAAGGTCCGGGTCGAGCACGACGGCCGCTGGACCGACTGGCAGCCGCTGCAGGTGGACGACGATCACGGGCCGGATCCATCGGCTCCCGAAGCAACTGGGCGCGAAGGAACCGGGCGGGGTGGCACCGAGCCGTTGTGGGTCGGTAATGCGACCGGCGTCCAGGCCAGGGTGGTGACTGCTACGGGTGCTGTCGTACCGGGGGCGCGCGTCGTGCTGATCCGGCCGGGGGTGCTGTCCACTGACGCGGAAGCGGACACGGGTGATCTGGGCGGTGGCGTTGCGGCGACGGCCAGTAGGGCGCCGTACCCGATGCCGTTGATGGTGAGCCGCAAGCGCTGGGGCGCGGATGAGCGACTGCGTGCGCACAGCGGCGCGGATTGCGTGCCGCCGAAGTACACCACCACTGTGCTGGCGGCGTTCGTCCACCACACCGCCGATCGCAACGACTATTCGCGCACCGACGTCCCCGCCATGGTCCGGGCGATGTACGCCTACCACGTGAAAAGCCGCGGCTGGTGCGACCTCGGGTACAACTTCCTCGTCGACCGCTTCGGCCGCGTCTTCGAGGGCCGGTACGGCGGTGCGCAACTGCCGGTGCTCGGCGCGCACACCGCGTCGTACAACGCGAACTCGTTCGGTGTCGCGGTGATCGGGAACTTCGAGCAGACCGCGCCACCGCCGGCGATGCTGGAGGCAACGGCGCGAGTGATCGCCTGGAAGCTGGACGCCAACTACCGCTCACCGCTGGGCACTGTCGTGCTCGCCGGAAACAGTCTGCACACGGTTTCCGGGCACCGTGACACGAAGCCGACCGCCTGCCCGGGAACCCAGCTGTACAAGCAACTCGGCTGGTTGAAGCAGCGCGTGAACACGTTGATGGGCGGGAGCTTCTCGACCCCGATCTACGCGGCGGCGCGGAAACTCGGTTTCCGAAACATCGGCCAGCCGTTCTGGGGTGAGCATCCGACCCGGACCGGCTGGGCGACGTACTTCAGCACCCGCGACTTCTTTTATTCCGTTGCCAGTGGCACCCATTCCACGGCCGGCGTGTTCCGGACCAGGTTCCGTCGGCTCGGGGCGGGCAGCGCACGGCTCGGGTTGCCGATCACGGAGGCCTATCAGGCCCCGGGTGGCGTGCGGCAGAAGTTCCAGCGCGGCTGGCTGGTGTGGGACCGCCGCGACCGCCAGGTTCACGTCGTCTACGGGAGAGCCACATGAGGAAGCGCGCGATCGCCGCCGTCGTCCTGTCGTCCGCGATGATCAGCACGAGCGCCCAAGCCCGCGACGTCGCGCCGGCCGCGGCGCCGGACACGACGATCATGGGCCGCGGCTTCGGGCACGGCCGTGGACTGTCGCAGTACGGCGCCCAAGGTGCCGCCCTGGCCGGGAAATCGGCGCAGCAGATCCTCGACTTCTACTACCCGGGCACGACCACCGGGAAGGAAGCGGGCAGCATCCGGGTCCGGATCACCGCCGACACCACCGACGGCGTCCGGGTCGGCGCGGTCAGCGGACTGGCGGTCCGCTCGACGGCCACCGGCAAGGTCTATCCCTTGCCTCGGGCCACAACCATCAACCAGTGGTCGATCGACCCGAACGGCGAACACGGGACCAGGCTCAGTTCGTACAACGCGACCACCAGGAAATGGACGCTCTACAAGACGTTCACCGGTATGGCGCAGTTCGAGGGCGCGGCCGTGATCGGACTGGTGCTGCCGAGCGGCGCAGTACGCCGGTACCGCGGTGTGCTGCGCGCGGTCGACGTCTCCGGGGCGCATCTGGACACGGTCAACGTCCTGCCGCTCGAGCATTACCTGCGCGGCGTCGTACCGCGAGAATCGATTTCGAGCTGGCGTTCGGCCGCACTGCAGGCGCAGGCCGTCGCCGCGCGCACCTACTCGGTCTTTCACCGGGCCCGCGCGACGGGTAGGGCGTACGACCTGTGTGACACGACGTCCTGCCAGGTGTACGGCGGGTACGACGACGAGAAGACGTCGACGAACAACGCGATCGCGGCGACCGCTGGGCAGGTCCGGTTGTACCGCGGGAAGCCGATCATCGCCGAGTACTCCTCGTCGAACGGCGGCGCGACGGCGGCCGGCGAGGTGCCGTACCAGCTCCTGAAACCCGACAGCTGGGACGCGTACCCGAACAACGGCAACCCGAACGTGGCCTGGACGGTGACCCGCACGGCCGCCGAGCTGGAGGCCGTCTTCGATGTCGGGTCGATCCGCTACGTGCGGGTGCTGAAGCGGACCGGCGTCGGCCCGGATGGTGGCCGGGCGCTCACCGTGGAGGCGTCCGGGTCGCGCGGCAAGCGCGTGCTGACCGCGGACCAGGTCCGGATCCGGCTCCATCTCAAGTCCGCGTGGATCAGCTTCCCGGCCCGCATTTCCTGATATATCAACTTATCCTTCGCAGCTGCCTGACGGCTGAGCCATTGACGCGGAGTCCGTGCGCCAGTTAGAACGTGACATCGCTGTCAAACCGCCCAGGAGGAGCAGGTCGATGCGCAGGAGAATTGGTATATCAACCAGGTTGGCCGCGGGTGTCCTCGCGGTCGCCGTGCTCGGTTCGCTGAACACGGGCCCCGCCAGCGCCGGCGAGGAGGCCGGCGCCGACCGGACCGCGGCCGCCCGGGCGCGTGCGTCGTACGAGGCGATCAACACCTACTTCGACGCGGGCAAGGGCCTGCTGCTCGAGGAGTACCCGAACACCCACGACAACCCGTATTCCTACGTCTGGCCGTACTCCCAGGCGGCGATCGCGGCCGAGGACCTGGCGGTCGTTCCGGGCGCGGGCCGGGCCGGTTCCCGGGAGGCCGACCGGCGGTTGGCGGCGTACGAGTTCTACTGGAACTCCGGCACGACGCCGACCGGGTACGACTCGTACGTGCGGCCGCCGAACGGCCAGGGCGGCGACAAGTTCTACGACGACAACGAGTGGATCGGCCTTCAGTTGATCCAGCGGTACAAGCGGACTGGTGACCGCGCTGCACTCGCCCGCGCCAAGGAGATCTTCACGCTCGTCGTGCACGGCTGGGACACTGACCCGACGCACCCGTGCGCCGGTGGCGTGTACTGGACCCAGGCGCCGTGGAGCCAGGACCGCAACACCGTGTCGAACGGTCCGGGCGCGGAGCTCGGCGCACACCTGTACCTGCTGACGCGCGACAAGTCGTACCTGACCTGGGCGCAGAAGATGTACGAGTGGACGCAGGGCTGCCTGCTCGCGCCGAACGGTCTGTACTGGGACCACATCGACCTGGCCGGCAACATCGAGAAGACCCAGTGGAGTTACAACCAGGGCGTGATGCTCGGTGCGGGCGTCCTGCTCTACAAGGCAACGGGCAACGTCCAGTACCTGAAGGACGCTAAGTCGGTCGCCGAGGCGTCGCTGGCGTTCTACAACAACCCCGAGATCCTGGCCAGGAACGGTGCCGCGTTCAACTCGATCTGGTTCAAGAACCTGCTGATCCTGGACTCGGTCGCCCCGGACCCGCGCTACCGCCAGGCGATGAAGGCCTACGCGGACTACACCTGGGAGACCAACCGCGACCCCGCCACCAACCTGCACAACTTCCGTGACGGCTCGGTGGAGCTCCTGCAGCAGTCCGGTATCACCCAGGTCTACGCCCTGCTGGCCTGGCCACGCTCGAAGTACCACCTGCTCGCCTGATCACCGCGACACAGCACAGCGGGCCCTCCCGGTCGATCCGGGAGGGCCCGCTGTCTGTCGGAGGTGTCAGGCGGCCGAGGTCGCGGACTTGATCTCGACCGGCGTCTTCGGGGCGCCGTCGTCCGGGCCGTTCTGCGGGTCGACACCGGCCTCGGCGACCTTGTCGATCAGCTTCAGCCCGGCCTCGTCGATCGTCCCGAAGGCCGTGTACTGCGGCGTCAGCCCGGACGCGTCGCCGTACACGATGAAAAACTGGCTGCCGTTGGTGTTCGGGCCCGAGTTCGCCATCGCGAGCGTGCTGCGGCCGTACTTCAGCGTCGGGAACACCTCGTCCGCGAAGCTGTACCCCGGCCCGCCGGAGCCGGTGCCGGTCGGGTCGCCGCACTGCAGCACCTGCAGACCGGCGCCGGTCGTCAGCCGGTGACACTTGGTGTCGTCGAAGTACTTCTGACTGACCAGGCTGAGAAAATTCTTCACGGTGCACGGCGCGAGCGCGCTGTCCAGCGTCAGCTGCAGCTCGCCGATCGAGGTGTTCAGGTCGACCTTCGAAGTCCCCGACGCCTTGGTCTCGCCGTCGGCGGGCGGGTTCACCTTCTTGGCCGCGGGCTCGGAGGACTTCTTGTACGTGCAGTTCACCTCGGCCGGCAACGGCGTCGCCCGGGTCGGGGCAGGCGCGAGCGGCACCGTACTCGCAGCCGGCTCGTCGTCACCGCCCACTCCGAACACCAGGAAGGCCCCGACAACCACCACGACCACCAACGCGATCGTGGTCACGGTAATCCCCACATTCCGCCGCTGCCGCCGCCGCTCGGCCTCCCGCTCGGCCTGCCGCTTCGCCTTCCGCGCCGCCAGCTGCTGCTGATGGGTCTTCTTGGACATGCAGTAACCCTCCTCACCGAATACCTGCACGGAACCTACAGCGAAAACCTGAGAACTGTCTGTTAACCACCGCCACGACCATGCCGCCGCCATCAACCACACACCCACCACACACTCACGACCCGCCCACCACACATTCACGACCAGCCCACCACCCGCCCACCACGCCCGCCACCCGCCCGCCACACGCCCGCCACACGCCCGCCACCCGCCCGCCACCCGCCCGCCACCCGCCCGCCACACGCCCGCCACCCGCCCGCCACCCGCCCACCACCCGCCCACCACCCGCCCACCACCCGCGCCGACCGGCTCCGCGGACGTGTTGGCGCGGCAGCTGCCGGGGGGTGTGAACAGGTCGCGGTGGGTGTGGACCCGTTATTTCCTGTCCGAGCCCCCCGCATGCTGTCGTACC